>CAYOMG010000125.1:0-3497 GCA_964404995.1 uncultured Planctomycetia bacterium
AACTACTAATACTTCACTTGGACCTGCTATCATATCTACGTCCACCCAGCCAAACACCTGCCTTTTTGCTTCTGTAACATATATATTCCCAGGCCCTACAATTTTATCTACCCGTGGGATAGTTCTCGTTCCAAATGCCATAGCGGCAATCGCTTGAGCTCCTCCCATTTTGTATACTGCATCTACCTTTACAAGATTTGCTACAACAAGAATATGCGGATCTACAGTTCCATATTTATTAGGTGGTGTGGCCATTATAATCTCTTTTACCCCAGCAATCCTTGCAGGCAACGCCGTCATATAGACACTAGACACAAGAGGAGAGCTACCTGCTGGCACATAAATTCCTACTCTTCTAATCGGATAAAAATAAGAAGTAAGTTTTACACCTTCTTCAGGTTTAATTTGATAAGATTTCCTTAATTGCTTTCTGTGAAATTTTGTTACATTATCAACAGCTACTTTTAATGTCTTTATAAAATTAGAATCTATATTTTGAAAAGCACCACTAGTTTCAGCTTCTGTTACTCGTAATTTAGATACTGATAGTTTTATCTCATCAAACTGCTTTGTATATTTAATTACAGCTTCATCGCCTTCTATTCTGACACGTTCTATAATCTTTGCAACTTTCTGTTTAATTCTTTTCTTCTCCCAGAAAGCTCTATTATAAAGTTTTTCTATTTCTTTGCTCGAAAATCTTATGATCTTCATGGTTGATACTACTACTTTAAAAATAGCAAGTAACAAGTAGAGAAAAAAATCTTAATATCTAAATATCTTGCTACTTATTCTTTAATAGCCTTTTAGATTTAATCCTCACCACTCTCTTTATATCATCTAAAGCTTCACTCAAACCTTCAGGTTCACGCCCGCCAGCCTCAGCAAGCCAGGGTTTCCCACCCCCGCCGCCTTTAATAAATCTTGAGACTTCTTTAACTAACTCAGAGGCATTAAATCCAGCTTTTACCAAGTCCGAGGTTACATAACATACAAGCATACAAGGTGTGACTTTTGTTGTTGAACCTATAACTACTATACCCGAAGAAAGTCGGGATTTAAATATATCTATTATAAGCCGAAGAGTTTCTATGTCTCCCTGTTTTTCTTTTAATGTAATAACTTTTACGCTATCTATTTTCTTAGTATTATTAATTATCTGGTCTGCTTTATTTTCCCAAATCTTTAGTTTGGCAAGTTTTAGTTGAGTTTCTATATTTTTGACCTTACTGGTTAAATTTCTGATTTTCTCTACTATATTTTCGTGTTTAATTTTCAATAAATTTTCTAAACTATTTACTATTTCCTCCTTTTGGGTTAAAACCCTATAAGCATATTTTCCAGTCACTGCTTCAATTCTTCTTACCCCTGAGCTAACAGAAAATTCTGAAAGTAATTTAAATAAAACAACCTGTGATGTTCTCTCAAGATGAGTTCCACCACATAGTTCTCTGCTGAAATCTCCTATTTCTATCACTCTAACTTTATCTTCGTATTTCTCACCAAAAAAATGCTAATGCGCCATATTTTCTTGAACTCTCTATATCCATTATTTTTGCTTCTACTTTTAAGTCCTTAAGTATTACATTGTTGACCTCTTCTTCTATCTGTCTTAACTGCTCAGGCTCTATACTTTTAAAATGAGTAAAGTCAAACCGTAACCTATCAAAAGTCACTAAAGAGCCTGATTGTTTTATATGCGCTCCTAAAACTTTCCTTAATGCAGCCTGAAGCAGGTGTGTAGCGGTATGGTTTCGAGCAATATCTAATCTCCTCTGAACATCTACAACTGCTTCTACAATATCTCCTACACTTATTTTGCCATTTATTAGTTCCGCTCTATGTAATACATACTTATCCTGTAATTGTGTATCTTTTATTTTAACTTCAGCGCTTTCATTAATTATCATCCCTGTATCTCCAACTTGTCCACCAGCTTCGCCATAAAAAGATGACCTATCTAAAATTATTAATACTTCGTATCCTGGGCTTACGCTTTTTTCAAATTTACCATTTTTTAGTATAGTTAGTATCTTAGAATTGGTAATAGATTTTTTATATTCTTCAAATATAGTCTCTGGTAAATGAGCTAAGTCATATTTATGCGATGCAAAGATTCCTTCTTTGATGCAACTTTTATGTTTTGACTCTTCCTGTTGTCTCTTCATGGCATTCTTGAAACTTTCTTTATCTACTTTTATACTTTTATTTCTAACTATTTCTTCAGTTAACTCTATAGGAATACCAAATGTGCTGGATAGTTGAAAGGCATCTTCCCCCGATAAAATACATTCGCCCCTATCTTTTAAACATGTTATTTTCTCTTCCAAAATCTGCATACCTTCAATTAGTGTATTTAAAAATCTTTCCTCTTCGAAATGTATGGTTTTCATAATAATATCCTGATTATTTTTTAACTCAGGATACGATTTTTGCATAACTCCTATTACAACTGACGCCAATTTATAAAGAAAAACTTCTTCTATGCCAATTTGCCTGCCACACCCTACGCTCTTGCGTATTAATTTACGAATTACATATCCTCTTGTCTCATTAGAAGGTAAAATACCGTCATCTATGGCAAAAATTATCGCTCTTACATGGTCAGCAATAGCATTTATCGAGCTTCGAGCTTCGGGCTTCGAGCTTCGGGCGTAGTCTTGTATTGCTTTAACTATTGGCTTAAAAATATCTATCTCGAAATTTGTATTAACGCCCTGAAGAACACTGGCTAACCTCTCTAATCCCATACCTGTATCTATATTTTTAAAAGGCAAAGGGTCCAAAATGCCTCCATCTTTTCTCTCAAATTGTGTAAACACTAAATTCCAAACTTCAACAAATCTATTGCAACCACAATCCACATTACAATCCGTTCTACCACAGCCTACATCTTCTCCCCGGTCATAGAATATTTCAGAACAGGGTCCGCATGGTCCATCAGGACCGTCTTCTTTGACATTAGCTGGCCAGAAGTTCTCTTTTATTCCCAATTTTGCAATTTTTTCTTTAGGTAATCTTATTTTATCCTTCCATATATTGAATGTCTCATTATCATCTTTATACACTGAAACTTTCAATTTAGATTCAGGTATGCCCAGGATATCAGTTAAAAACTCCCAGGCCCACTCAATGGCATCTTCTTTAAAATAGTCACCAAAGGAAAAGTTTCCCAACATCTCGAAGAAGGTATGGTGTCCGGCTGTGTGTCCAACTTTTTCTAAATCATCAGTTCGTAAACACTTTTGACAGGACGCAGCACGAGTAAATGTAATATTTTTACCTATAAATTGGTCTTTAAACTGATTCATCCCAGCCCCGGTAAATAGTAAGGTTAAATCATCTTCCGGAATTAAAGAGTCACTGAAGACTATTTTATGTCCTTTTGATTTAAAAAAATTTAGAAATTTTCCTCTTATCTTGTCAGTGTCCATTTTATAAATACAGGTATAATCAGTTAAACTGATAAGTTAATAGATCTTTGGTAGACTTATAGC
>CAYOMG010000126.1:0-2611 GCA_964404995.1 uncultured Planctomycetia bacterium
TGGTAATTGAATTGATATATTTTTTTGATAAGCTTCAAAAAGTTTATAGATTAATGCTCCAAATGTCGCTGGTATAGCAAGTAGAAATGAAAAATGTACAGCTTCCTCTCTATTCGCTCCGCTCAAAATTCCAGTAGAAATTGTCGCTCCACTCCGAGATATGCCTGGAATCAAAGCTATAGCTTGAGAAAGCCCAATAATAACTGACCTCCAGGTATTAATTTTATCACCAGCTGGATTTTTTGAATTATAAGTTTTCTTAATGTATATGTGCGCACTAAGTAAGAAACAAGCCGTTAATATTAAAAAAAACCCGACCATTTTGGGTTCTAGATATACAATATTTATAAAGTTAGCAATAAAGAAAGCAAATATTACAATTGGAACAGTAGCTATTAATAAATTAAAAACCAGTTTCTTATCCTTTAATTTAAAAATATCATATAATTTTTTCCTATATATTATAATTATAGCCCATAATGTTCCTATATGTAAAAATACATCGACTAAAACTTCGGGCTTTTTTGCTCCAAAGAAACTATGTAATATAACTAAGTGTCCAGAACTTGAAATTGGTAAAAATTCTGTTACACCTTGTAAAACACTTGCCAAAATTATCTCTTTAAAAGACACCTCTACCCTAACCTATCTCCTATTACTAACACATAAATCCTAAACTCAAATACTACCAATACTACCAAGTAAATCTCAATATCAAATATTACCAAAAGAATTTTTTGGGATTTGGAATTTTGGATTTATTTTGGATTTTGTAGTATTTAGATTTTGGATTTTGGATTTTTCTTTTAGCTTCTATATCTTCAGTTTTATGAAACTCTAAAATCAAAGGGCTTGTTTGAGACTCAAATTAATCCTGCCTTGTTCATCTATATTTATAACTTTTACTTTTACCATATCTCCCACCCTTACAACATCTTCTACCCTTTTAATATACTCTTTTGAAAGTTCAGATATGCGAATAAGTCCATCTTTCCCTGGGGATATTTCACAAAAAGCCCCAAAATTTGCAATTTTCTTTATTTTACCTTCATAAATATCGCCTATCTGTACATCTTTAGTAATATCTTTTATAATGTTCACTACCTTTTGAACCTGCTCAAGATTTTCAGAAGCAATAACTACCTTACCTTCGTAGTCTTTTATGTCTATAGTCACACCTGTCTGTTCAATTATTTTTCTAATCATTTTCCCGCCAGGTCCTATTATCTGACTCACCTTATCTGGATTAACCTTAATAATTGCAATTTTAGGTGCATATATTGAAACTGATTCTCTTGGTTTACTTATTGCCTTATCCATAATTTGCAATATTTTTTCTCTGGCACAGCCGGCTTTATTTAAAGCCTCTTCTATAATATCTAAAGAGAGTCCATCTATTTTTAAATCAAGTTGAATGCCAGTTATCCCGTTTCTTGTACCAGCTATTTTAAAATCCATATCGCCACAATGGTCTTCCAGCCCTGATATATCTACAAGAATTATTTTATTCTGTTCTTCTTTAATTAAACCCAAGGCTACTCCTGCTACTTGAGCTTTTGTAGGAACTCCTGCATCCATTAAAGAGAGGGAACTTCCGCATACAGCTGCCATACTAGAAGAACCGTTAGACTCCAAAATATCTGAAACGATTCTTACTGTATAAGGGAAGTTTTCTTCTTGCGGTATTATTGCTTGTAATGTTTTTTCTGCCAATGCTCCATGTCCAATTTCTCTTCTACCAGGACCCCTTATTGGTCTTGTTTCACCTACACTAAAAGGAGGAAAATTATAATGCAACATAAATCGTTTAAAAGTTTCACCCTCTAAAGCGTCTATCTTTTGTTCGTCACCTGATGAACCCAGAGTAGTAATTACTAAACTTTGAGTTTCGCCTCTTGTGAACAGTCCTGAACCATGTGTACGTGGGAATATTCCAACTTCACAAGTTATTGGACGCAATTGGTCATAACTTCTACCGTCTATTCTTCTCTTTTGTTCTATTATAACTTTCCTAACTTCCTCCTTTTCAACTTTGTTTAGAGCTCCAGTAATATCCTGCTTAGTATAATCTGAATCTTGGGTAACTAATTCCTCTATCAAGTCCTGACTTAATAAGTCTAATTCTTCCATTCTTTGTTCTTTGTTAACAATAGTATTAATATATTTTAATTTAGACGAAGACTTTTCTTTTATTATCATAATAAGCTCTTCCGGAGATTTTCTCAATTCTATTTGCTTTTTAGTCTTCCCAACTTTTCTTCTCAATTCCTCCTGAATTTCTATTAACTTAAATGCATACTCTTGCCCAAACTTAATAGCGTCTAAAATCAACCTTTCATCTATCTGCCTAGCAAATCCTTCTATCATCATAACTCCGTTATGATTGAAAGCAACTACTAAAACCAACGAACTTTTATGTAACTCAGAAAAGGATGGATTTATTTTAAATTTATCATCGATTCTTCCGATTCTCACTGCACCTATGGGGCCTTTAAATGGTATCCCTGAAATATTCAAAGCACAGGAAGCTCCTATCAAAGCTAATATGTCGGGGTTATTTTCTCCATCACTGGATAAGACCTATTGGGATAGGCAAAGGATATAAGTCTTT
>CAYOMG010000126.1:2621-3468 GCA_964404995.1 uncultured Planctomycetia bacterium
ATATTATTTGTAATTCATTGAAAAAACCTTCAGGAAAAAGTGAACGAATAGACCTATCAATCAATCTGGATGTGAGGATTTCTTTCTCAGTAGGCCTTCCTTCCCTCTTAAAAAATCCACCAGGAATTTTTCCTGCTGCATAAGTCCTTTCCTGATATTCTACTGTTAAAGGTAAGAAATCCACCTCTTCACTTACATGTTTAGACATAACACATGTACTTAGTATCACAGCATCACCATATTTCACAGATACCGCTCCATCAGATTGTTTCGCCATTTTGCCTGTCTCAATAACTAAATTTCTACCATCAATATCTACTTCTACTCTTTCTAACATTTTTATCTACTCCCGGCATCGCTATTGATTATACTTGTAAGCACAAATATAAGTTTTATAGAATACCTTTTTTATTTTCGAAGTTGTAGTTTCTTTAAAATTTCCTGGTATTTTTGTTCATTTGTTTTCTGAAGATATGACAGAAATTTCTTTCTTCTATTTATTAACTTAAGTAAACCCCTCCTGGAATTGTGATCCTTTTTATGTAGTTTAAAATGTTCAATCAGGTCATTTATTCTCTTTGTCAAAAGAACTACCTGTACTGTTGTGGAACCTGTATCTTTGTCATGTATCTTGAACTCATTTATCAACTGTAGTTCCTTATCTTCAGCATTTGACACTTTATTCACCTCCACTTAGTGATGCACATTTAGTAAAACTCATCTTACACTAAATAGATTAAATGTCAAAATCACATATAAAAATGCAAATTTATTTTCTCCTTTTCTTAAGTTCAATTTTAAATTTTAATTTGTCATTTTGCATTTTGATTTTTACCCCGTTAGAAAA
>CAYOMG010000127.1:0-1352 GCA_964404995.1 uncultured Planctomycetia bacterium
GCGATTGTAGAAAACCAAAGACAGGTATGTTAAAAGAAATTGCAAAAAATAAAGATATAGATTTTTCGGATACATTTTTTATTGGAGATGGAAGAGTAGATATAGAAGCTGGTAAAAAGATAGGCTCTAAAACTATATTAGTACTTTCTGGCAAAACTCATTTAGAGGATATTCAACATTGGCAACTCAAGCCTGACTATATAAAATCCAACCTAAAAGAAGCGGTAGATTTCCTGCTTGATCAAGTCCAGCTCAAAATCTAAATAATATGGAAAATCTCCTCAAGATGTTAGAGAAAAAAATCCTGATAGCTGATGGAGCTATAGGGACCATGCTATTGAATAAAGGGCTTAAAGTTGGCACTTGTCCCGAAGAGCTAAACTTAACTCATTCAGAAATAATAAAAAATATACACGATGAATATATCCATGCAGGGGCAGATATAATACTTACTAATACCTTTGGTGCTAATAAATATAAATTAAATAGATTTGGGTTAGCTAAAGATACGATAAAGCTTAATCAGGAAGCTATTAATATAGCAAAAAAAGCAGCGGGTGAAAAAACATATATATTTGGAGATATAGGACCTACTGGAATATTCCCTAAGCCAGCAGGAGAATTAGAATACCAGGATTTTTATGACGCTTTTAGAGAACAGGCAGAAGTTTTTATCAGGAATAAATTAGATGGAATAATAATTGAGACTATGAGTGATTTAACTGAGATAAAAGCGGCGGTTTGTGCCACTCGGGATGCAGGCAAAATACCAATTATAGCTTGTGCTACTTTCCAAAAAACTAATATGGGATATGCAACTCTGACAGGTAAAACCCCGGATAAAATTGTAAAGTTTTTGGCAGAGCTTGGATGTAATGTAATAGGTGCTAATTGTAGTGTTGGAAGTTACGATATGATACATATTTTGCAAATGATGAAAAGTTCTGTAGAAAATTTAAACAAAAGTATATATTTTATAGTACAGCCAAATGCTGGCTTGCCAAGATTTAAAAACGGCAAAACAGTATATTCTGAGTCAGTTGATGATTTTTCTAAAGCGATTGGTGAGTTTGTTAAAATAGGCGTAGATATAATTGGCGGCTGTTGTGGAACCACTCCTGAATATATAAGAGCAGTAAAGGAGAAAGTTAATGAGGGAACAAAATCTCCAGATGCATGATGGGGTAAAGCAGCTAATCCACGATTTGAGAAATTATATACAATCAGCGATAGATACCGGGATTAGAGAAGTATATAGGAGTGATAATAATGTTTCAGAACTTGCTCAACTTTCTTCAGAAATAAAAGAGTGCACTCTGTGCAACTTGTGTAAATCGCGCCGAAATTCAGTT
>CAYOMG010000127.1:1402-3455 GCA_964404995.1 uncultured Planctomycetia bacterium
GAGAAGCTCCTGGCTTTGAGGAAGATAAGTTAGGACGTCCGTTTGTAGGAAAAGCTGGGATGTTACTTACAAAGATTATTCAAGCTATGGGTTTTAAAAGAGAAGAGGTTTTTATTTGTAATCTTATTAAATGTCGACCACCTAATAATCGCGACCCTCTTCCCTATGAAATTGCTACTTGTAAGAGTTACCTAGATAAACAATTAAAGATAATCCAGCCTAAAGTGATATGCACTCTTGGAAAATTTTCCTCACAATATATATTAGATACACAGAGTCCAATAAGTAACATTCGTGGCAAGTGGAGTGAGTATAGAGGAATGAAAGTAATGCCAACTTTTCATCCTGCTTATCTACTTTATAATCCTAAAGATAAAAGATTAGTATGGGAAGATATGAAGAAGATAAAGAAAGAACTTGGTATGTAAAATGAGTAAGTTAAAAAAAGAATATGTCCAGGTTGTATTAAGCATACCAGTTGAAGGTCCTTTTACTTACTATGTTCCAGAAAAACTTAGAGAGAATATAGAAATAGGTAAAAGAGTAGAAGTAAATTTTAGAAGCAGAAATATGTCAGGTTTTGTTGTAGGCTTTACACGCACCTCCCAAATTTTTAAAATTAAACCAATACAGAAAATATTGGATGAGGAGGTTTTATTAGATAAAAAAATGCTTGCTTTAACTAAATGGGTTTCAAATTATTATTTTTCTTCCTGGGGTGAGGCAATAAAAGCTACTATTCCTGCTTATATAAAAAGTCGCCTATCTAAGATAACCCGGGTTAGGGAAAAAGATTCTTGCGGGGTAAAATTTGAAGAGATAAAGAATAGTCTGTTTTTTGAAGAGGAGCAAATTCCACTTACTCCTGTTCAAGAAGAACAACTTAGTCCCATAATAGATTACTTAGATAAGCAATCTTTCGGAGTTTTTTTATTGTTTGACATTACTTCAAGTGGTAGGCATCAAATCTATATGGAGGCTATAAAACATACACTTGAATTAAATAAATCGTGTATAGTACTTGTGCCAGAAATTATACTTACCTCTCAGACTAAAGAAAAATTAGAGAAGAAATTTGATAGTAGAGTGAGTATTCTGCATAGTAGAATACGACAAAGTGAAAGAGAAACTATCTGGCGCCAGATTAATAGCGGAGAGGTTAGGATTGCAATAGGTCCAAAGTCTTGTGTATTTGCACCAGTTAAAAATTTAGGCTTAATCGTAGTAGATGATGAACATGAGAAAACCTATAAACAGGAAGAGGTGCCAAGATATCATGCCAGAGATGTGGCAATAAAAAGAGCTGAACTGGAGGGGGCTTGCGTCATATTAGGTAGTTCTACACCGTCATTGGAATCTTATTATAATGCTAAATGTGGCAAATATAAACTTTTACCACTTACCACAGAAAACTGCGAATGCAAATCTGTTGGACGGGATTTAGCTGAAATAGAGATAGTTGATATGAAGAATGGATTTAGCAGGAGGAATAAGAGATATATTTTATCTATAAGGTTGAAACAGGAAATTGAAAAAGTAATTGATAACCACGAGCAAGCTATTTTATTTCTCAATAGAAGGGGTTTTTCTACTTATATAAACTGCACTAAATGTGGCTATGTGGCGAGATGTAAAAGATGCAATGTGTCTCTTACTTATCATAAAAGCAGCAATCAATTAATATGTCATTATTGTAATTTCAAAGAAGATATTTCTGGTATGTGCCCGGCGTGCAGAAGTGCTTCTTTAAGACATTCTGGCATAGGGACACAAAAAGTTGTAAGCGAGGTATCAAAACTATTTCCAGAGGTAAAAGTGGCACGGTTAGATGCTGATGCTATAAGAAGGGAGGATATGTGTAGAGAAGTATTGGAAGATTTCAAAAATGGGAAAATAGATATTTTAGTTGGTACTCAAATGATAGCTAAGAGTTTGGATTTTCCAAAAGTGAGCCTGGTGGGTATAATTTCTGCTGATACTGCTTTAAACCTTCCGGATTTCAGAGCTGAAGAGAGAACTTTTTCTTTACTAACTCAGGTTGCCGGGAAAATTA
>CAYOMG010000128.1:0-3453 GCA_964404995.1 uncultured Planctomycetia bacterium
TGGTTGAATAGCAGAGAGGTTGAGCCAGTTAAGCCAGAGAAAAGGATAGAAAGGGTTAAGGGAAGGATAGAAGCTGAAATAGAAAAAAGAGAAGGAGAAATGGCTCTCTATGAAGCTGAAATGCAAAAACTTATTGCAGAAGATGTGCCAAAAGATGTTATTGATGATATTTTAGAAGAAAGAATAAAAATGAGAGTCCCCTCTGAAGATGTAAAAACTGATTGGATAGAAGGCATCGGTAAGGGAAATTATATGAGGTTTTTCAGAAAAGACCCTAATCATTTACTATCTACTCCTGATGAAGTAGCTACTGGTTTAGGAATGACAGAAAGTGAATTAATGCAAGCAATTATAGGTAGAATAGAAACAAAAGGGCTATTGAGAGAAAGGATTGAAGATGCTGAAGAAAGGGTAGGAGCAGCCAGGGAAAGGGTAGCTGAAGCTAAAGAGAGGAGAATGGTTGAGAGAGAAAGAGTGGCGCCTATACCATCAAAGCCAGCCAAAGTAGCAAGGGATATAAAAGTAAAAGCATTGGCTGAAGGAAAACGGGATGTTAGGCTTGAAAAAGAGCCTATAATTGAAGAAAGAATAAACAAAACAGAAATAATGAGATGGACAGAAAGAGCTTTCAATGTTCCTTTAAGGGGGAAAGTTACTCATCGGTGGAAAGCAGCTGGGGTGTATTATCCTGATAAACAAATTATAAGAATGCAAAAATGGGGAGAACTTTCTGTTTTGTCTCATGAACTTGCTCATCATATTGACGAAACCACAAAAATTGATGGTAAAAGAATTTGGGCGTCTGCGCCTGGTAACATAAAAAAATCCATTAAATCTGAATTGCAAAAATTAGATTATGGGAATAAAGAAAGAGTGAGTGAGGGGTTCGCAGAGTTTATTAGACATTATTTAACAACAGGAAAAGCAAAAGAAATGGCGCCTGTATTTTATAATTATTTTGTAAATAATGTTTTAGAAAAAAAACCAAAATTGGAAAGAAATTTAACTGGATTAAAGGAAAAATTAAAAATATGGAGAGAACAAGGGGCAGAAGAACGAATCATTGCTCAAACTGATTATCATGGAGAACATATTAGAGAAAAAGGATTGCCTGGAATTATTCAAAAAGCTAAAAATGCAAGGATTTGGTTATCAGAGAATTTTGTTGATACTTTATATATGCCACGAAAAATAGTTGGTGAAATAATTAAGATTACCAAGCATGATATTCCTCCATCTCAAAACCCCGTTGAATTCGCAGTTTTTGTCAAGTCCAAAGCATCCTCAATAGCCAGAACGTTTGTTACAGAAAAAGCAATAGATGAAAATGCGAATGTTGTTGGTCCTGGTTTAACAGAGATATTAGCTCCTGTAGTTGCGGATATAAAAAGAAAAAGTTTCAAAGAAGCAAAAATAGAAATGCAAAAGTTTATATCTTATGCCATTGCCAGGCGTGCTATTTTATTAGAGGGAAGAGGCAAAGAATCTGGTATTGATATTGATGATGCTAAATTTATTATAGAAAAATACAAGAATAAAGGATGGGAAAAACCGCTGAAAGAATTGACCGAATGGAGTAATCATTTGTTAAACTGGGTTGTAAACGCTGGAGGATTAGGGGAACAAGAAGTTAAAATAATTAGAGATTTAAATCCAATATATATTCCTTTTAAAAGAGCTTTTATAGATGAATTGACTGTTGTCAGGGGTAAATCAGGATTTGTTAATTTAGGAAAAGCAATTAAGGTATTAAAAGGAAGCGGCAGGCCTATTTTGAACCCCATAGAAGTAATGGTATCACAGGCAGGAGAAATGATAGAAAGAGCACATAAGATAAAAATTGCTTCTTTATGGGCTAATCTCGCAGAAAGAAAGGGAGTTGGCGGTTTTATTGTAGAAGTTCCATCTCCTGTTAGAGCAGTAAAAGGGTTTGTTTCGCAAAAAGAATTTAAAGAAAAATTAGAAAACATGGGCATAGAGCTTGGAGATGCAAAAATTGATGACATAATGACTGTTTTTGAGCAAAAAGATTCTTTTGGAGGGAAAGAAAATATAGTATCTATTTGGAAAGATGGAAAAAGAAAGTTTTATGAATTGCATCCACAATTGTATAAATCATTGCAAGAGATAGGCATTGCTAAATTACATCCTGTTATAGAAACAATTGCTGTTCCTTTCGCAACTTTAGTTAGGTTGGGGGCTACGGGATTAAGATTTTCATTTGGTTTGGTGCGAAACCCTTTTAGAGATGCTTTTTCTTATGCGATTTTTTCCGAAAGCAAGGGAGCTAAAATATGGGACCCAATTAAAGGATTATATAGAAACTTTGCTGCTAAGCCTGGAGATATAGAATGGAGGGCTAAAGCACATGGGTTAGGCTTGTCGGGTTTTATAGGGTTTGATAGGTCAGCTACACAGTCGACTTATGACGATATGCTATTAGATATGTTAGGGAAAAAGGGAAAAGTGCTTAAAATAGCTAAACATCCTGTTCAAACACTTCAGGCGATAATTGGAGTTACTGAAATGGGACCACGATTAGCTGAGCTTCAAAAAACTTATGAAAAATTTAAAAAAGAGAATCCTGATTGGACAAGCGAAGATGCTTACATGGCAGCATTTAATGCCTCTCAAGATGTAACTATAAATTTTACACGAGGAGGATATATAGGACAAAAGATAAATAGAGTTTCTGCGTTTTTTAATGTTGCTATACAAGGACCCAGTAAAATATATCGCTCAATGGAAAAAAACCCTGTAAGAACTATTGTAAGAGGTATAGCATGGATAACAACATTGGCTGTGTTTACATGGTGGCAAAATAAAGATGAAGACTGGTATAAATCTTTACCTCCTTCTTTTAAATATAATAATTTCTTTTTTGAATTACCAAATGGAGATATTTTAAGATTGCCTATTCCTTTTGATTTGGGAGTTATATTTGCTTCAATCCCAAAGGCAATGTTAGATACTGCTAAACACGGAACAGAGGATTTAGAATATATAAAAGCAATTGTTGACCAAATGAAAGCTAACATACCAGATATGACGCCATCTATAATAGGTCCGATGTTAGATGTTAAGGCAAATAGAAATTGGCTTAATGTTCCTATTGAAAGCAAAGGAATGTCTTTTCAACATGTAACACAAAGAAAACGAAGGCATACGACTTTGGTTGCTCGAAAATTATCAAAAGGTTTTTATAAGATAGGAATGCATATATCTCCTGTTCATTTAGATTATTTATTAAATAGTTACACAGGAGGTTTTATGCGACAATTCCCAACCAGACCGATAAGGGAAATGGCAGATGTTCCTGTATTGGGAGATATATTTTTAAGAATGCCGGGAAGACCCAGAAGACAAATGAATAATTTTTTTAGTGAATATGAAGTATTATCTCAAAGACAACAATCTGATATTATAACAAGAGAAGAAAGAAAAAAATTACGA
>CAYOMG010000129.1:0-3437 GCA_964404995.1 uncultured Planctomycetia bacterium
TACCGGAAGTACTTAGACAACTCGACCTTTTAGTTTTTCCCAGCGTAGTTTCTGAATCTTTCGGGAGAGTGATAATAGAAGCACAGGCAGTAGGGGTGCCAGTGGTAGCAACTAAGGTCGGTGGCGTAGTGGACATAATTCAAGATAGGATAAATGGGCTTTTAGTGCCACCGCAGGATCCTAAAAAAATGGCTGAAGCTATATTGGAAATTATAAAAGATAAAACTTTAGCCTCTAAAATTTCTCAGCGAGCAAGGGAAATAGTAGAAGAAAAATTTAGCCTTGATAAGATGATTAGTAGAACCTTACAAGTTTACAAACAAGTAAAGAGCGATTTCCATATTCTAATTATAAAATTATCTGCTTTAGGAGATGTAATTTTATCTACTCCCAGTTTACAAGCTATAAGAGAAAAATTTTCTAAAGCGAAAATCGCTGTACTGACAACATCTAAAGCAAGATGGATAATCCAAAATACACCTTTTGTAGATGATGTAATAATATATCCAAAATCTAAAGGAATAAAAAGCTTACTAAAGACAGCTAAGGTTTTGAGACAAAATTGTTTTGATATAGTGATAGATTTGCAAAATAATAAAATAAGTCATCTGCTTTCATATTTGAGTGGTAGTCCAAGAAGATATGGATACAATAATGGCAAATTAAGTAGTCTTTTAAACTATAAAATAAAAGATGCTGATTATATCCTCTCCCCAGTTGAGCATCAATTCCGTATGTTGTCTCAGCTAGGGATAACGCCAGTTTCTGAAGAGCCCAGGATTTGGCTATCTGAGGAAGATGAGGAATATATAAATAAAATATTATCCTGTGAATGGCTAAGCACAAAATCAAAATTGGTTTGTATAAACCCAGGGACAAGTTCTAAATGGCATACTAAAAGATGGCCGATAGATTATTATGCTAAACTTTGCAATAGACTCTCTAAAAATTCTGTTCGTATAGTTATTATTGGGACTAAAGAAGAACTTAGCTTAGCAAAGTTCCTAAATAAATTGACTAAAACTAAACCTATAATAATGAGTGGCAAGACTACTCTTGGCCAATTAGCTTCGCTTATAAAAAGAAGTTCTTTACTTATTACTGGTGATAGTGCTCCGTTGCATATTGCAGCAGCTTTTGATACCCCCTGCATTGCTTTATTTGGACCTACTGATCCAAAACGTCATACAATACCAACGAAAAATCTCAAAATTATTACCAAACACTTAAGTTGTAGTCCTTGTTACAAACGTTATTGTAAAAATTTGAGATGTATGAAGGATATTAGCGTAGAAGAAGTATGGGCCGAGATAGAAAACTTTCTTCAGAAAACAGATTACAGATAACAGAGGACAGAAAAATCTGACCTCTGACTTCTGTCCTCTGTCTTCTGACAAGAACCAAGTTCAAATGAACATTCTACACATTACAACACACCTAAATTTCGGAGGTATATCTTCTTATATAAAATGGTTAGGCTACGGTCTAAATAAAAGGGGTCATAAAGTTTGGGTTGCTTCATCTGGTGGTAAACTTGTTCAGAATTTTGAAAATAATAGAATTTCACACATTAAAATCAATATAAACACCAAATGTGAGTTCAATCCTAAATTAGTTATAGCATTAATAAAATTACTAAAAATAATTAAAGAAAATCATATTCAAATAATCCATTCTCATACAAGATGCGCTCAGATGCTTTCTTTCTGGATTTATAAGTTAACTGGCTTGCCCTTTATCACTACCTGTCATGGGTTTCATAAGCTAAGAATTTCAAGAAAATTACTACCTTGCTGGGGAGAAAAAGTTATAGCAATAAGTACTGCCGTTAAGGAATATTTAGTAAATCAGATGAAAGTACCACCAACTAAAATCCAACTTATACACAATGGAATAGATTTGGAATATTTTCAGGATAGAAATTTAAATCTTTTGCAACAAGAGGCTAAAAAGAAGTATAATATAAATGGCAGAGTTATTGGAACTATATGCCGTCTTTCCTCAGTAAAAGCAACCGAAGATTTAATTGTTGCAGCGTCCAGGTTAAGAAATGATTTTTCTGACATAAAAGTCCTGATTATAGGTGAGGGGAAACAGTTATTGAAACTTAAAGAATTAGTTGATAAATTGGAATTAAGAGAAATGATAGTTTTTGGTGGTGCTTTAGAAGATGTACGTATACCCTTATCTATAATGGATGTATTTATATTAACTTCTACTCAAGAAGGTTTGGGACTTAGTTTAATGGAGGCTATGGCTTGTGGTGTACCGAGTGTAGCTTGTAATATAGGTGGAGTGAATAATTTAGTAAAACAAGATCTTAGCGGACTTCTTATTTCTCCTAATTCTCCAGATCAAATTGTTTTATCTGTGGGAAAAATTTTAAATGACAGTAAATTCCGTGAATTTATAGTAAATGAAGCAAAAAAAATTATAAAAGAAAAATTTGACCTTGAAATAATGGTAGAAAAAGTAGAGAAAGTTTACAATCAAGTAATTAATAAATCCCATAGATGATTACGCAGATTACAAAGGCAGATTACACAGATGTAATCAGGTACAATCCATATTTATATCTGAACCCCGTTAGATGCAAAGCTATCTAACGGGGTGAAGATAATACCATGAGACGGATATTGATAGTAAATGTTAACTGGCTCGGGGATGTGCTTCTTTCAACCCCTTTTATAAGAGCTATCAGGAAAAAATATCCAGATGCATTTATAGCTTGTATGGTTGTTCCCAGATGCAGAGAAATACTTGAAGGCAATCCTCATATTGATGAATTAATTAAATACGATGAATCAAAAGGACATAAGGGAATTTTGGGAAAAATTCAATTCATATCCAAAATAAAATCATTTCATTTTGATGAAGCTTATCTTTTACATCGTTCACTCACCAGAACTATTATTGTCTCTCTCGCAGGAATTAAAAAGAAAATAGGTTATACTACAAAAAAAAGAAGTTTATTTCTCACTCACAAAGTACCACATCTTCCTTTATCTGTTCATAAGGTTGAATATTTTCTTAATATAGCAAGAAGCATTGAGGCAGATACAGAAGAAACTCATTATGATTTCCATATTCTAGACAAAGATAGAATATTTATAAGGAATTTTTTAGCTACAAGTGGTTTAAGCCAGGAGGACTCTTTCGTAGTAATGCATCCAGGAGGGAATTGGCTACCTAAACGCTGGCCGGCGGAAAATTTTGCTTCTCTTTCAGATGAAATATTCAAAATATTTAATATGAGAGTAGTAATTTCGGGTGGTTCAGATGATGTAGATTTGGCTAGGTTTATTGCAAGAAGAATGACCACTACACCAATAATTGCTGCAGGTATATTGAGTCTGAAACAACTCGGATCATTATTACAAAATTCTAAGTTTAATGTAACAAATGATTCCGGAACTATGCATATTTCATTATCCGTG
>CAYOMG010000130.1:0-3412 GCA_964404995.1 uncultured Planctomycetia bacterium
GGTGAAGGTATGGATCCCTGAGGAACCTCAAATTATCATTGCTCTGGGGGCAGCTCTCATCGCCCGGGAGTCACTCTAACCCCGTTAGAAATAAGATACCGGAGTGTCCGTTATTTCTAACGGGGCTAACAGATGAGAAAGCAGATCCTCAGAACCATAATTGGCCGAGCGCTGGCCGGGCTCATCTATGGAATGGTTGGCTCAGTAAGCGGGATGGCTCTGGCGATAGGGTTTGGCACTTCCTGGGCCTGGGCGCTTTCCCGGCTCTGGGTAGGCGGTATCATCGGCTGTCCGGGTCGAGCCTTGGCTATCCTAACTGGTGTCATAGGTGCTTTTGTTGCCTGGATCTTCAGCCATCTGACGGGGTTGGAGCTTAGTTGGGTCAATTGGCTAATCTTAGGGGCTTTTATAGGAATGGCGAGGGGAATAGAGAAAAAGTCCCTTAGGTTATTGGTCCTAGGAGTGATAGCCGGGGGAGTGGGAGGATTGCTCGGGGGATGGATTTATCTGGCCAGACCCGGTGGCACAGTCGTGGATATGGAATATATCGCCCTGGCTGGTTTAGGATGGGCAATCTTAGGAGCTCTTATCGGCTTAAGTCAAGGTCTGGTTGAAAAGTCACGGCGTAAGATAATTTGTGGCATAATAGTAGGAGCAATAAGTGGAGTAGTGGCTATGTTTCTCTGGGGGATGGTGGTAGATTATATTGCTAATTTGGTTGGATTGTGGGGCTCTGTCTTAATGGAGGGCTCGATAGCTGGTATGAGTATCTGGGTCTTCATTACTTTTGTCTCAATAATGGGAGGGAAAGAGAATGTATCAAATTAAGAAGCGTCTTAGCATTGCGATAGGCATAGCCGTTGTGATTATAGTAACCTCGGTATTTGTCTTCACTATTTTGACTGAGAGATGGCAACCATCTGAAATTGTAGCTGAAGAGACATCGCATAGAGTGCATCTTGAGACTTTTTTAGAAGATAGCGGATTAATCTCTGTTGGTAAGGAGAAGGATGGATTCATCTATTATGAACTTCGGGATACTTATGGAGATTTACAGGGTTTTATCTTCTTGGGTGAGGAAGAAGGATTCGGCGGGCCAATTAAGCTATTTGTAAAGACAGATTTAGAGGGAATAATTCAAAAGGTCCATATCTGGCAACACAGTGAGACGCCGATATATGTGCATCCGATAAAATTAGAAGAGTTTCTAAATACCTTTGCCAACCACAAAATTGATGCGGAACTTAAATGGCAGACGGATGTTCATGGTATTACCGGTGCCACGGTTACTGCAGAAGCTATTATAAGAGGGGTGCGCAAGTTAGGTATAAGAACAAAAGAAGAAGATATATATGATATTCCGTGATATTGTTTTTTTCCCATTTTCCTTTGGAATGCTCAGTAGTGTGGGAATTTGTCTAGCTTCCTGCACTCCAATTTTAGTCTCATATTTAATTTCAACTCAAGAAGATTCCAGAAGATTTGTGGGATGGATGGTCTTTTTCGTCCTAATGCGGGCAATAATATTTATACTAACCGTAGTAATAGTATTCATAATGGGAGACCTGGCGCGAGAGTTTATCAAAGAGCAGGCACTTCTTCTTCGTATCATTGGTGGTACTTTTGTATCAGCAATTGGGGTAATGATTTTCTTTAACAAGCATATTAATCTCAGATTCTTCAGGACAAGGTCAAAAGGACTTCTCTTTTTAGCAATATTATTTGGAATAAAACCCTGCTTGCCACATATTGCTATGTGGGGCTATTGTTTGATGGTGGCAGAGAGTGTAACTCAAGCAGTGGCGATTGCGGCTACCTTCTCGTTGGGTGAAAATATTACCCCTGTTGCAATTGGATTGCTGGGTAGTCGGGTACTTCGCTATTTTCGGGGAAGGTTTTATAGAATAGCCACAAAAGTAGCAGGAGCGGTGATTTTTGTATTAGGAATAGGCTTCGTCCTGCATGGAGGATAATTAGTGAAGAAACAATTACTCCTGATTATGATCATAGTAGGGATAGTCACTCTCGTTGGATATAACCTTATTATCCGAGACAGAGTTAGCTTTCATCCACCCCTAATGATAGGTGAAGGTCTTTATCAATTAGGAGATATTATTGTGGATACCATTGATGGAGAGATTCGCTTTGATGCGAAGGTTCAGAAAATGGAGGGCTGGGTACAACATCTTATATATCTTCATGGATATAGATGGCTAAAGGAAGAATCAGCAATGATTTCGGAGGCAAGACTTGCGGATTTACAAAAGGCGATTGCCCTTTTAGACTGGAGGCTCTGGGATGAGCTGTGGTATAGAAAGACAGAGAACAGAGAACAGAGAACAGAGGACAGAAAATTGTTGCTTTCGATTAAGTGGGATGGGAGAGAGATTGCTGCCCAAGAATTAGTTTTGACGCAAGATTTATTAGGGATAGGAGATTTTATCTTCTTAGGTTCACCCTATTTTGACCACATAGCCTTGAAGGCTCACAAAGATATAGACTGTCGATATTGTTCTATGTTTCCTTTAAAGGAAAGGGCACTGAGAAAAAAATTTATCAGAAGTTCTAATCAATCAGGGTATGAATTAAATTCATCTCTTTTTCCTCCTAAGGAAACTGAGATGACAATTATTATTAGGGGGGGGTAGTTAATTATGCAACTCCACGAACTAATTGTTGAAAAAGCTTGCTTGCTTGAGGTTAGGACATTGACAAAGAATGAGGTGTTGAAGCACTTGTTGGAAGCTTTAGAAAAAGCAGGCAGATTGACTGAACTAAATCAGGCTTTGACCGATATAGAAGCTCGAGAGAGAAAAGGCACCACGGGTATTGGTAACGGTGTGGCTATACCTCATGCTTGTACTTCCTCCGTCCAGCAACCAGTGATCGCCTTTTGCCGGAGCCAGAAGGGTATAGATTTTCGGGCAGCAGATGGAAACTCTGTCCAATTAATCTTTCTCTTATTAGTTCCGAAGACCGCAGCAAGTTTACATCTAAAAATTCTTGGTCGTTTGGCACGGCTCTTAACTATCCCTGATTTTTTGGATAATCTACGAAAAGCTGAGTCTTCAACTACTTTGTTCTCTCTTTTTAAAGAGCAGGAAAAGAGCTTGGGTGAGATTAAAATTCCTCAAGACCTTCCGTTTGTGTGCGTTGCTGGCGCAGGCCAGGGCGGACAAGCTATGTCTGCGCATCTATCTCTATTAGGCTGTCGTGTTAATCTCTTTAATCGTAGCGAGGAACGTCTTGTTCCTATACGAGCAATGTGTGGGATTTGGGTAAATGGTGAAGTAGAAGGTTTCGCAAAGTTAAATATCATTACTACTGATGCACAAAAAGCCTTGGCAGGAGTGGATTTAATTATGGTTGTCATTCCAGCTACTGGACATCGTCAGATGGCCCGATTATTGGG
>CAYOMG010000131.1:0-3384 GCA_964404995.1 uncultured Planctomycetia bacterium
ATATTACTATCCCTGATGGAGACTGTATTCCTCGGGTAGTAGCTTCCTATGGTTTAAAGGTTGACGGCCGTGAGTTAGTAGTTATGTTAGTTGGTGGTGCGAATGAAGAATATATGGCACGTGCTGCAACTAGTCTTTCTCCTTTTGGACATGTGGTTTCGCACTATCTATCTGCGGATACCTTAAGAAGAAAAGAGTCACCTGTTACTGACCTTTCAGAAGGGGGGCAATTTAGTGAGGAAGAATTAGCAGAGTTTGTCAGGTTGGGTATTACTAACCCTCTGGCTATTGAGACTGAAAGAAGTATCAGCGGTAAACCTATTTTTGTTGCCTCATCTATAACCGGTGGAAGAGAGTCTGCTATTGGTAATATAGCTAAAGATTTGCCAGGAATTACAAAGATTCCTGATACAGAAGGAAGGGGAGGAATAATTATAATCCGCTCTTTGGTTCCCGACCATAATGGAATGCTACTGGTTGTAGAGGCAATCTATAGAAGCGATAATTTAGAAGAATCTTTAGATGCTATTTGGAGAGCCAACAAAAATATCTTTTATGTTCCTGAAGAGAGGGATTAACACACGGTAAATTTTAGATTAAATTTCCTTTAAAATAATGACTATAGTTGAGATAAATGTTTCAAGGCTAACCTTATACTTTAATTCCGGGGACACCATACTTACTTAATTATTGAAAGTGCATTTTGACAAGATAAAGGTTATAATATTTGTATGGTTAAATATAAGTTTACACCATACTTTGAGAATGAGGTCTTACGCAAAAGACCATATCTTAAAAAAGAATGGTGTATTCAAATAGTTAAAAACCCTATTAAGGTTGAACCGCAAGAAAATAATCGTTTTCGATTTTGGGGAAAAATTGATGAACTCGAAGGGAAGATACTTCGCGTGATAACCCTGGAAGATAAGATTACAATCCATAATGCTTTTTTAGGCAGGAGGTTTAAATTATGAAATTAAATTACTACCCTGACACAGATTCATTGTATATTGATCTATCTTCTAAAACAAGCACTGAAAGCAAGGAAATTTCTCCAGGCATTGTCTTAGATTATGATAGTAAGGGTAATTTAGTTGGTATTGATATAGATAATGCCAGTAAGAAACTTGACCTTAGAGATTTAACTATAAATCGTATCCCTGCTGAAGTACACATTAAAACTGGATAACCAAATATCAAAGGCTCTAAGGATCTGCTCTATATCCATGATAAAAAATGAACCTGTTGTCCCTATTTCGTCCTAAACACAACTGTCCAATGTTTCAAGGCTAACCTTAAAATTCTTCCTCCATTATACTTGCACTACTTCTAATTCCCCGCTCACCCCGCCTAATTAATAACTTTTAAAAAATATAAATAAAACTTGCCAAAAATGGAATTATATGGTATACTATATAGTGGAGGCGTGAATAAATAATCCGTGTTTTTTGGAGTAATTAAAAACTTTATAAAAGCAAAACGATGTATAAATTAAATAAAATTACCAAAATAGTTTATGTTATTGTTGTTAAGATATTTTTGTTTACTCAGTTTAGCTGGGCATTAGCAACTTTTATGTCTTTTGGTTTTGAAAGACAATCTCAGGATACATTTTTAGGGGGAGTAGCACGAATCGTAAGAATTCCACTGTTAAATACCGAGCTTAATAAACTTCATACAGATGTTATTAGCGGTGTTCTTCCTTATAGTGAAATCTTAAATGAGTTAGCTGTTATAGCTGAAACCTACCCGGAAATAAAATCTGAAATTGAAGGAATAACTGATTCAGATTTATCTCGGCGAGAGAGGTTACGAAATGCAGAAAAATTCATCAATAATCATAGTGATATATTCACATCTAAAGATTTTAAGACTAAATTGAATTTAGCAGTTTCTTTAAAGGTAGCTAAAGAAAAAGGATTAATTGATGTAGATAATCCAGATCCTGTACAAACAGTTATAAAGAATGAGGATGAAGAATTTGCCCCTGAGATTGTAGAAATGGTAGTAGCCTTAAGTGAAAATCCCTTACTTCAGCAAAGGGTTGCTCTATTTTTACTTACTGCTCAAGATAGATGGCTTACAAAATGTAGGGAGTTTGATAATGAGACAGCAAAGATTATGATAAGAATTGCTGAAGCTGGAGTAGATAGCGAAAATGCAGCTGAGATATTTAATATAATAGAATATTTTGCTGATGTGAGTAATTTAAATCGTGTGGTTAAAGGGCTTGACTCTGACGGTCCAGTAGACAGAAGGAGTGCTTTAGCTGAACTACTTAATGTTTATTATTTAGAAAAGAATGGTTGTACAATTAGTGGAATAAAATATGAAGTAAAAACTTTTTCCATTGATTTTAGTAGCCAATTATGCCAAATAGCGAAAGAGAAAGGTGAATCAACGGAAGGGGTAAAAAAAGAATTTGATGGTATAGTATTTTTAAGAAATACTATTACAGGAGCTGAAAAATATATAATCCTGGAGGCTAAAAATTTTTCCGAAGAGAAGTTGGGGACCTGGAAGTATAAGATTAAAGATGCCCTACGGAAATTTAATAATACAGTTAGTCTCACTACAACATTTGTAATTGATGATAGAGAAATAGATATTGTCAAGGATATGATTTTTCTCATATCTACTACAGACAATGTTGGAGATGAAAAGCGTGCCTCATTGATGGATAGACTTACAGAAAGAATGCCAGAATTCATAAGAAATAAAGGATTGAATAATATAAATCTATTGGCATTCCTTTATTGTGATGTAAATAAAGATTTGTTTGAGTATATTAAAAATAAGGATAACCCTGACCGCCCGCCTTTTTAATCCCACCATTTTGCCCAACCTTTTATAAAGTAATTTTTTCACTTGACAAAGATAAAATTAAAAGTTATAATTTAGCTTAAACTTTATAAAGTAGAAGGTAATTCAATGAGAACAAGATATATTGTAATAATTGCCGTTGTAATATTGGCTATTTTTGGTGTAAAATTAGATAAAGGGTTATTTATAGAAAGAGAACTTACTTATACCTTTCAATATGATACTATCCGTATAATAAGGACAGGAACAATGGAAGATAAAATCTATAAGTATTTGGAAAAAGAACATGCAGATAAAATTCTGGAATCGCTTCGAGATGAATTTGGTATAGAAGGCAGAAAAATTGTTTTGCCAAGTCTGATTCAATTGCTGGAGAGTAACTTAAATACATTAAAAACCTGGGCCCTGGAGACACCAGAAGTAAAGGAGCTTCTAAAGAGATTTGGGATGGATACAGAAAAGAAAATTGTAAACAGATTAAGAGAGTGGCTGAGTGAAATGTTTTACCAGGGCTATCCTACTCTTATAGAAGAGATAGGCTGGTTTGATATAGGAGGAATA
>CAYOMG010000132.1:0-2936 GCA_964404995.1 uncultured Planctomycetia bacterium
TTCATTAACTTTTTAACGCGGATCCTCGCAGATAACATAATCTAAAAATCTGCGTATATCCCTGCCTGCCGGCAGGTGTGTGCAATCTGCGACCATCTGCGTTTAATCATTTCCTAGATTTCTTTTTCTTCTTCTCCTTCTTCTTATCATCAACATCCAATTTGACACTTATTCTACCTTCTTTTATCTCTGTTAAGGCTATTGTTGTGGCTCTATTCTTTGAATCTATATTAACTAGCTTAGCCGCACCCTGAGTTAATTCTAATGCTCTCTTAGAAGCTAAAATAACCAATTTGTAGATACTATTATCTGCTTTATCTAACAATTTTTCTATTTTTACATACGACATAGATTCATCCCCCCCCATTTTAACCAATTCTGCACCTTTCTGCTATAATAATTGCTTTTAAATGTGACACTGCTCTATCTAACTTATCATTTACTACCATATAATCATATTTTTTAAAAAACCTTAGCTCACTTTTTGCTAATTTTAGCCGTTTATCTACTTCTTCGCTGGATTCAGTATTTCTTTTAGAAAGTCTTTTTTGTAATTCATTGACCGTTGAAAGTAAAATAAAAATAAGCACTGCTTTAGGATATTTTTTTTTGACCTGCATAGCTCCTTTCACATCAATAGTTAAGAGTATATTTCCCCCTTGGGATAAAACATCTTTTACAGGTTTTTTTGGTGTTGCATAGTAATTCTTCAGAACTTTTGTCCACTCTAAAAACCTATCATCATTCTTGCTTTTTTCAAACTCTTTTTTATCTATAAAATAGTAATCTCTGCCATCTTTTTCCCTACATCTTGGTTTACGTGTGGTAAAAGAAATAGATTTTACAATATCAGGATAGGTCTTAAGTAATTTATTACATAGAGTTGTTTTTCCACTACCAGATGGAGCAGAAATAACAAATAATCTTCCTTTTTTGAATTGTTTAAATTTCATTAGCTATTTGTTGAATCGTTGAGAAAGTGTTTCAGGATGCACGCTGGATAAAATTACATGATTGCTATCTGTAATAATTACTGTTCTAGTTTTTCTACCGCATGTAGCATCTATTAATCTATTTTCTTTTCTGGCTTGTTCTTTTAGCCTTTTAGTAGCTGTCGAGCCATATCCTACAATGGCTACAACCCTTTTTTGCAATACAGTATTATTATAACCAAGATTTACCAGTTCACTCATTTTTTTAAAAATAGCGAGTAGGAAATTTTTCTACCTGCTAACAAAACGTTAAATTATAATAAACCAAAATTACAAACTAAAAAGTATATCAGACTATCGGTTGGCAGAATATTAGCATATCAGATTATCAGATAAAAATTTCTTACCTGATGTCCTGATGTCCTGATTTGCTTATTTTTGTTTTGGTCATTGTGATTTTGAATTTGTAATTTGTTTGTGATTTAACTCTTTCTTCTCGTCTGTATTTTACTCTATATTATGCGATTGCTGCCTTATTTTTTCAATTTCACTTTTTATCTTTATAGCATCCCTTGATATTCTAAAATCTGAAACTTTAGCTTGAACGGTATTAATTTCTCTGTTAAGCTCCTGGGAGATAAAGTCAATCTCCTTGCCAACTGGATGTCCTTTTTTTATTGTTTCTTTCAATAAATTAAGATGCCCCTTTATTCTATGTATCTCTTCTGAAATATCTGAGTTCTTGATAAAAAGAGCTACCTCCTGAGTGAGTCTGCCTTCGTCAAGAGATATTCCTCCCAGAGCATTTATTTTTTTCAATAACTTATTTCTATAATTTTTTACCACAGAATCCATTCTAAGTTCAATTTTATCCATAGCCTTTTTAATAATATTAACCCTACAAGATAAATCCTCATAAGCTTGTTTACCTTCTTTTTCTCTTATCTTTAAGACTCCGTCCAATGATTTGTTTATGCATTCTTTCAATCTTTGCTTTAAAGCAATTTCTTTAGGCTTTTTAATTTTTACTTCACAAACGCCAGGAAATAAAAGTATATCTCTAATATCATAATTTCGCATAATCTTAAATTTCTTGCCTACCTGGTTAAATGTGCTATTAAGCTTTTTAGCAAGGGAGATATCTACATTAATGGATTGCTCAGGAAGAATTTTATCTTTATAATCAATTTTTAAATTTATACTACCTCTTTTTATTCTCTCTGATATAATCCTTCTTATAAAGGTATCAAATTTTAATAAAGTATCTGGCAAGTTTGTAGTTATATCTAAAAATCTATGATTGTATGTTCTAATTTGACAGCTAATCTCTGTTTTGTTATCCGAAATTTTACCTTCACCAAAACCAGACATACTCTTAATCATAATAGATACTTTAGAAAAGTTTATATCCAGACTTTTGTTTCTACATTGTTTAAAACTACTTCATTAGTTGGGTATAAATCAACTATAATCTCATCGGGCTGGAACCACAACTTTATTTCCCTCTCTGCCTCTTTTACATCTTTAGACGTATGAATAACATTTTCATAAACTCCCTTGGTTGTAATTCTTCCATAGGCACCCCTTATTGTGGTAGAATCAGCTTCCTCAGGATTTGTTATTCCTGCTAACTCTCTTACTTTAGTTATCGCATCTTCTCCCCAGTAAACCATAGCTAAAACTTTACGCCGATTATGGAACTCTCCTTGAATATACTTTATTAAATCCTCATAAAATGGCTTATCTTTCATATGGTAATAATGTTTCCCAGCTAATTCGCGTGAGACTCTCGCAATCCTAACAGCCACTATCTCTAATTTAGTCTCAGAAAGTCTGGTTAAGATATTACCTGTAAGTGACTTTTTAAGTCCATCAGGTTTTATTAATACTAAAGTTTGCTGAAGCATTTAATGAGTTCGCCATAAATATGGCGAGACCTTGCCAAAATACTTCCGGCAAGTCCAAATTAATTTTGGCGGGCACATAACTTGTGGAGCCCTTCGC
>CAYOMG010000132.1:2950-3326 GCA_964404995.1 uncultured Planctomycetia bacterium
CCATCCTGAGTGAAATCGAAGGATGGAGCATAATTTTAGCATATTCCGCCATAAGTTATTTGTGCGCGTTGAACCCAGCAGACTTACGTTCACTCCGTTCAGTAAGTCTGGGTTTCATTAACAATTCCAAAATTCTTTCTAAATCTAATTTAGAATAATATTCTATTTGGATTCTTCCACGGAGATTTGGCTTGCCTTTTTCGGCTTGAACAATTCTTACCCTGGTACCAAAAAACCTTTGTAATTTCTCTTGTATTTCTACCAATTCTGGCTGAAGTTTCTCTCTTCCCTGAATCTTCTGTACTTTTTTCCTGTCTTTTGACGCTATGGATTCTACTTCACTCACAGAAAGTCCTTTTCTAATAATCTGCATACA
>CAYOMG010000133.1:0-272 GCA_964404995.1 uncultured Planctomycetia bacterium
TCCTTATCCTGATAAAGCTAAGAAGACAAAGCAGGGCTTTGTGGTAAATCAAAAGGATGGCTTCTGGTTTACTTCGGAAGGAGAACTTATGTACCTGGGAGAAACTTATCCCTGCCAGGTTAATTCTAAAAGTTTATTGGTAGCAGAAAAGAACAAAGTAAAAGCTTTGAGTAAAGAAAGAATATATATAGATTATAAACATAACCAGGAGCTTATAAAGCATAAAATCCTAACAGTGCAGGGTTCTTGGTACAAAGATGATAAAGGATGCT
>CAYOMG010000133.1:310-3316 GCA_964404995.1 uncultured Planctomycetia bacterium
GGTTTTGATAATTTTTTAAATGCAATAGTCTATGAGCAAATATTAAAGAGAGAAGGATTTTTAAAACAGGTAGTTTCTTTATAAATGAAGTAGGTTTATGGGATGCTAATAAGTATTCTGAAGACGAGCTGATAGAAACTAAAGAAAGTCTTATCAAGATAGATGAATTGGGAAATTTAGTAGCAGAAGAAGTTTTAGCATATTTTGGAGAGTATTACCTAGACCAAAATGGCAGAGTAGTAATAAGAGGGAAGGAAAAAGTATTCCCGGGTATTGTTTTAAAATCTTCTGATGGTAAATTCTTACTGGATGAAGAAGAAAAACCTTTAGAGGCAGATTCAGGGATAAAGATAGTAAACCAGACAGATTGTGATGCAGAATTCCTTCCAGATACCATAAAATATTTAAATTCAATTGCAGTAAGGAATATTCAAGAGGAGAAATTCCCTTTTGGTATGTATCAACCAGAGATAGGATTTGGCAATTGGGGAGAGTCGAGATTTACTGAAACTCAGGTTTGGGCTTTAGCAATGTATAAATTTGTAGCAAGAGCAATTTATAGATTGTTTGGGCAAAGTACTGCCTATGGGAAGATGACAAAATTTATAAATATTTATGTATCCAATATTGCCTTCAAAGAAACTCTCCCACCAATTGCTCGCTGCCATGATCACTGGGAAGCGATGAGGCTAAAGACTGCTTTAGTTATATCTTATCCTAAAGAAAAAGCGAGAGTCTTAGTGGAAAATGTCCCTTCCAATTTTCTGTCATTTTTAAAAAGACAGACAGAGTGGATTGGAGGTGATTTAAGACTTTTGGAATTTGAAACTTATCTTGGGGTAGTCTTAAATTTAATAAGAAGTTTATGTGGTTTTTTTACCAATGGTATTTCTGAAGCAAAATACTGGTTGAGGATAGCAAAAAAGAATGCTAAAAAATTGAAAGATTTTAAAAAATATGGAGAACTTCTTGTCAATACTTACCATTTATCTATAGTTAAAAGAAGCATCTTTAATCCATTTCTTTTTGGGATATGGTTGTTATTAATTGGAGTTATGAGTCTTATATTTCCTGGGTTACTTTCAGTTAAATCGCCATCTCTTGCCTGGCTCCTATTTCTTTTTATTATAACAGTTCTTATAATTCTACCTAAGATATTAATACCTGTATTGGGAAGGATATTAGATTCAGAGAAAAAGATAAAGATGCTGTTGAGTATAGTCTTGTTGGTCGGTTTAGGAGTTATGTGTGGTTGGCTGGGAATGAAATTTTTTCCAGTGGCTTGGTTTAATTTAACTTTATGTATAAGTTTAATTTGGTTAGGATATAAGTTAATACTGAAGCCAATAATTAATTTAATATTTAATTCTGCCCAAAGACTAAGAAATCGTTTAATGTGGCTTAGTATATTGGTAGGTTCATATCTTTTAGTTATCCACTATATAATCCCTTTCTATCAAGCTCTTTTTGATATTCCATCTGGACGCTGGATACCAATTTTTTTATTAGATATTCTACCAAATATTTTTACCTATGCTGTGCCTATATTTATATTTTTAAGTTTAACTAAACAAGGAAGAGCACAGATAGAAGCATTTAAGAGAGGGATACTCGAGACAGTTTACAGCACCTCTTTATTTTTAATGATGATAGTTTTTACGCCTATAATCTTAGTTAAAAAGTTATATTTTATGCTCACACAGCCTAATACAAGCTTTAGTTGGCAGACACATGCTTCATACGAGAATGAATTTGATAGAATATCTACATTAAGGGTGTACTTATATTTGAAAGCTCCGGTGATGGTGTCAACTTTATTCATAATCCTTCCTGTCTTTGCTGGCTTGGCTGATCCTTCATTAATATTTTATGGCTGGCCTATATTTATTCTATCCTGGATATTCGGACCACTAATAGTAAAATTGACTGGAAGCTTAGGTAAAGATAAATATTGTAGCAATTTGACTTATTTAGGGTTAAGAGATAAGTTTATGCACAACCTGGAAGAGATTGAAACTGATGAGCAGGCGATTAAAACTATTTTGAATATAGCAGTTGAGCTTAAAGGAGAGTTTTCTGTAACAGACATGTTTAAACTTTACCTTTTATATTTGACAGATATAGATAAAGAAGCTTTAAAGATTTATCAAGATACAATAAAGAAATTGATTTATAAGCAGAAGAACTTCAGTTATAGATTGAGAGAAACAGATTATGGTAGTCTTTCAGAAATTGCCAGAGCAGAGATTTTAATAAAGCTTGCTAAATCTAAAATTTTCGTCCAACCAAAATTGGAACTTATCAAAACAGTAAGAACTCTTATCCTAAAACAAGAATCTCAAAGTTTTGGAGTTACAAGCTGGCAAGATTTAACAAAAAGAAAAAAAATAAAATTTATACAAAAGGCTTTCCAAAAATATAAACTCCTGGATAAAGGTAAACCATTAGCAGAATGTAGATACTGGACAATTCTACAACCTATCCTTCAACCTGTGTAAAGTGTCAGGTGTCAGGTGTCAAGTGTCAGGTGTCAAGTGTCAGGTGTCAGGGGTAAATTGGTGAATCTTGTCTAAATCCATAGCTAAAAAAAATCAAAATTTTGTAATTTTTTATTTGACAAAAGGTATCTTTTTATGGCATACTTAGTACTGTTACACTTAATAAAGTATAACTAAACCTTTGGAGAAGACATAAAACAACACATAGGAGGTGATGGGTGGAGAGAGTTTACGGATAGAAAAATTGCAGAATTTTTAAAAAACAAGGAGGGTAAAATGTATAAGATATTTTTACCGTTAGTATTAGTCCTGTCGTTTACTTCTTTTGCAGTAGCTCAAGATGTATTAGTGATAGCAGATTTTGATTCAGGTGTTAAACCAAATAATGTAGGAGGAGATTTTGGTGCCTGGGACCAGGCTCCTTCAGATTTTACTCAGACTGCTATTGAAAGTTTTTCCCATACTGTAACACGTGATGGGCAAGGTTTCTCTCTTAGGTTAGATTATG
>CAYOMG010000134.1:0-3306 GCA_964404995.1 uncultured Planctomycetia bacterium
AGCAATTTATTCATAAATTAGGCTTGATTTTTAAGACAGTATCTGACCCCTATATTACTATATTCTGTCCCCTTAATTCCTCCAAATTAAGTATTGTGTCCCCATAATTTGTGCTCATTGAAAAAAGTACTCTCTGAATTATCTGAAAGTCTTGGGCTGACACTCAGCCTCTCCACACTTAAACGAGTTTGTAAACGAGCGGGACTGAGCTGGAAACGGATTCGTAAATCATTGAAGTCAAAGCGTGACCCTGAATTATTTGAACAATCACAATACAGTTATGGGGACACAATACTTAATTATTTTTTGTTCAAGCCAAATTAAGTATTGTGTCCCCATAATTTTATTTAACTTGTTTTCAATCAGGCATTAATTCAAAAAACGGGTTCTTCCTAAGCCTCCCTATGAAGGCTTTCATTTCATCTTTAGTTCCAATTAGTTCACTAATATCCGAGACCGATTTCGACATTGTCATTCCGTCTGCCTTTACTTTTTCTATTTCTAATTTAAACTCTTCATTAACTAATATACGTAAGGAAGAATATATTTTCTCCATTTCAGAGTCCACTTTTTGAGGGTTAGGGTATAACCCTATTTCGCCAAGAAAAAGACCTTCTATTCTTAAACCCTGAGAACCTTTATCCCCCACAAAAACGCAAGCAGGGTGTAAAGCGTCATCAGTCATTAACATTTGCTTATTGGTATTTAACCTATGCTTAAAGATATCCTCTCCAGCTTTCCTGCTAATTTCTTTTGTGAGAACAGGAAACTGGTTGAACTGGCTTCCGGAAACAGAAAGGAAGTATCTATTGTTGTTTTTTACGAGAGAAACAAACTGATACCTATATGTAGAGAACTGTTTATATGCAACAAATTCACTATTAGGTGTTATAAATTCTTTATAGTGCCTAGTGTAATCAGATTCTACTTCTCCTATAGGACAATTTTTATTGATCTTAACTGTGTTCTCAGATGTATAAAAAAATACAATTAAACTCAATGCTATTAATATGAATAATAGTATATATACATTTCTAAAGTATTTCATTTTTTAAACTCTAGCTGTAGAGGTGAATTGATTAAATAAGAAGCTAACCATAAGGTTGAAATTAAGTATTGTGTCCCCATAATTTTTCCTGACCCCTATACCCCTATACCCCTATACCCCTATACCCCTTTATTGCTTTCCCTGTGATTTATAAGGGATACCTATTTACTTATATTTGACTCATAGGGGTTTCCTCCAGAATCCTCAATTTTTGCTTGTAAAGAAAGTAACACTTTAGTTGCATCTTCTGTTCCTTTCTTAACTAAGCGTGCTTCTTCTTCTGATATTTCATCTTCTCGAATAGATACTTGATGTGAGCCAGCGTCGTACCGAATATAAAGTTTATTATTCTCTTTAAAGACCGTCAAACCATCATCATCATATATTGTTTCTCTCATCTTACTTGTCTCCAAAAGCTGGTTGTGTAGAGTATTTATTAGGCATTACGGAAATTAAGTATTGTGTCCCCATAATTTTTTTGTGTCCCCATAATTTTTCTCGATTCTACTTCTCCTATAGGACAATTTTTATTGATCTTAACTGTGTTCTCAGATGTATAAAAAAATACAATTAAACTCAATGCTATTAATATGAATAATAGTATATATACATTTCTAAAGTATTTCATTTTTTAAACTCTAGCTGTAGAGGTGAATTGATTAAATAAGAAGCTAACCATAAGGTTGAATTGTTTAATTTTTCCACCTTTTTATTGCAGCCTCATATGAATACAGTTATGGGGACACAATACTTAATTATTTTTTGTTCAAGCCAAATTAAGTATTGTGTCCCCATAATTTTTTTCTAGCCCATAATTGTTTTGATTTCACTCCTCCCCTTTATTTGGTTCTTTACGAGCCTCAGCTTGAATGATTACTTCATTCCATTTATCAGGATTATTATAAATCATTTCCATTTCATCAATAGTCAGCTCAACATGTCCTTCTTCATATGGGTCGTGACCGCCGGTCATATATTCAACAATGTATAAGTCGCCATGTCGTGTCGCAATATAACCGTTTTGTTTTATTTTTACAGGTAACTCTTTCATCTTATTGGTCTCCAAATAATGGTCTTGTTGTAAGTTTATCTAAAGGTGGTAATTTTGTTACTGCTTCTGGTATTCCTCCTGAAGTTATGCCACCAGGTCTCCACTTCTTGTTTGCCCCAGCTTCATTCCCAGACGGCATCTTAATACCATGAGTGGGTGGGATTTCAACTATAATCAGATCATTAGGATCTGAAACTTTGGTCAATCCCAATGTGTCTTTAATTTTATCTATATCACCATTTGTATCTTTTATAACCTTATCAACATAATGCTTTGGCATCACAAATGCAGGATTTGGACCAGCAGTGCCGTATTTCTCCACCAGTTTTTTACTCACAATGCGTACTGAGCCGCCTTCAAACTTGGCTAGATGTTGTTTGATGTATGCTTGACTTAAATAAGTGTTGGGCTGGGGACGCATTCCTTTAGGAGTTGAAAGTATTTCACTAATCTTAGCTTTTTTAAGGGGCACTTTCGATGCTATTTTACCACCTACCCCAAACCGAGTAGCAGTACCACCAGCCGCTATTCCTCCTAGTTCAACTCCTATACCCACATCAGTTACAAACTCATGGCTTCTTGCATTAACATAAAGCGGTTCTCCTGTTTCTGAATATGCACGAATTCCCTCTTTGATTGCAATGACGTTACCTATTGTTCTGGATGGCAGACCTAATAAAATTAGGTCTCTTGACCATAACAAAGGCATTTCCCCCATAGATGGATGTGTATTTTGAATTTTACCTCCTGCTACTATCGGCTCACCACCACCTATGGAGCGACTTAAAAAGTGTAATCTTACAACGTCATCATCCAAGTCTTTATAATTTTTAGCAAAAAGATCAACTGATCTTTTATTTGACCAATCTAATCTTTGGTACTCACCTAGAAGTTTATCAATATTTTTTGATTGCTCAATCCCAAGTGGGTATTTATATTGCAGGAATTCATGAATATTAGGTGTACCAAGACTATCTGCAATAGCCTCCAACTTCTGCCTTGAAGGGGTCTGGTCAAGTGTCATCACAATATTTGATAGAATTCGTTTAGGATTAAGCTTAAAGGTCTTGGCAACCGTAGCTCTCTTCACCCAAATCGTAAAGTTCTTACCAACACTAATAGGCGTACAATCCACACCACAACTGTTTTTTGATGTAAACAAAGTTTGTTCGTTAGTCATTATATTCTCCTTAATTACTCTCAACCA
>CAYOMG010000135.1:0-3291 GCA_964404995.1 uncultured Planctomycetia bacterium
ATGTATTATAATAACGATGATGTAAGAGTTGCAGAAATTCCTGTACCTGAAATTGGGAAAGGAGAGTTATTAGTACGGATTTATGCCAGTGGTATTTGTGGTAGCGATGTAATGGAGTGGTATAGAATGAAAAAAGTGCCACTTGTACTCGGACATGAAATTGCTGGAGAAATTGCAGGCATTGGAGACGGGGTGAAACGATATAGTATTGGTGATAGAATTTGCGTAGCTCACCATGTTCCCTGTAACAGGTGTCATTATTGTCTAAATGGTCACCATACTGTTTGTGACACTTTGCGTCAGACTAATTTTGAGCCGGGTGGTTTTTCTGAATATGTCCGTGTGCCTAAAATAAATGTAGATTATGGAGTATATATCTTGCCCAATGATGTCTCATATGAAAAGGCGACCTTTGTTGAACCTTTAGCTTGTGTTTTGCGTGGACAAAGACTTGCACGAATAAATCATAATCAAACAGTAGTTGTTGTTGGAAGCGGCATTGCAGGATTATTGCACATACACTTAGCAAAAACTATGGGTGTTAAGTGTATAATAGCAACAGATATAGCTGAATACCGATTGAAGCAAGCAAAAAGGCTTGGGGCAGATTTTGCAATTCGTGCTACTGAGAATATTCCGCAATATATACGAAGTGTAAATGAGAATCGTTTAGCTGACCTGGTGATATTATGTAGCAGTGCAACTTCCGCTATAAAGCAAGCTCTGGAATTAGTTGAGCGTGGTGGGACTATACTTTTTTTCGCACCATCAAATCAGGATATAAGTGTTCCTATTTCAATTAATAAACTCTTCTGGAAAACTGAAATAACTTTTACATCATCGTATGCAGGTAGTCCAGGTGACTATAAGAAAGCCTTACAGTTGATTACCAAACACAAGTTGAATTTGGATGAAATGATTACCAATAGATTGCCATTGGAGAAAATAGCAGAAGGTTTTAAACTTGTAGCAAAAGCTCAAAACTCAATTAAGGTGATTATTGAACCACAAAATAAGTGAGGACATAAGTTATAGGCTCACTGAAGGAGTATATCCCGTCTCGCAATCTGTATAAAAATTCTCTGCGATAATTTTTATACGCTCGGCGGGATCAATTCGCCCTTGACATTTTCAATGTCAAGGGCTCATTGAGGTGATTGAAATGGATTGGGGTATAAGTAATCGTTTAAGTCAAATAATTAAACCTGATACAGGACGTACGGTTATGTTAGCAGTAGATCATGGATATTTTTCAGGACCTACTTCTGGGTTGGAAAAACCTCGAGAGACTATTGAAACGCTTATTCCTTTTGCTGATTCTCTTATGCTTACAAGGGGTATATTACGAACTTGTGTAAATCCTAACATTGCTACACCAATTGTTTTAAGAGTCTCTGGAGGTAATAGCATTATCGGTGAAGATTTATCTAATGAAGAGATAACTGTTGCTATAAAAGATGCAATTCGACTCAATGTAGCTGCAGTTGCTCTTTCTATTTATATTGGTAGTAAATTTGAACATCAAACAATTATGAGTCTGGCTAAACTTATTGATGAAGCTCAGGATTATGGTATCCCTGTTTTGGCCGTTACTGCAGTAGGTAAAGAAATAGAAAGAGATGTTCGATACCTTGCTTTATCCTGTCGCATTGCCTGTGAGTTAGGTGCCAATATGGTAAAGACTTATTATTGTGAAGAATTTGAAAAAGTTGTAAATAGTTGTCCCGTACCTATAGTTATTGCTGGCGGTAAAAAAATCCCAGAAAAAAAAGCACTTGAACTTGCATATAACGCAATTAGTAAAGGTGCAGTTGGCGTAGATATGGGTCGGAATATTTTTCAATCTGAAGCTCCTGTTGCAATGATTAAAGCTGTGCGTGCTATTGTCCATGAGAATTATTCAGCAGATAAAGCTTATGAATTATTCAATACTATAAAAAACCAGCAGAATGCCACAGCCGAACTTGCTTGACAAATAGCTTTTTCAGGATAAAATAAATGAAACCCAGACTTACGGAGCGAGCAAAGCGAGCGAACATAAGTCTGCTGGCTGAATTTACCCCTCACTCAACTTTTTGTTGAGTGAGGGGTTAACTCGCACTTATAACTTAGCTTCGCTATCACTCTCTAAGTTATGTGCTCGTTAATTCGCAGACGGCTTCGCCTACAACCAACACACCCAGTGAGCTGGGTGTGTGGGTTATCTGCTCATTAAAAAAGGAGGTTTTTATGCCAGCAATAGCATCATTAGAAGAATTAAAAAAAGTGAATGAAGCCCTACAAAGACTTAAGCAAGAAGAGCCACAAGCTTTAAAAAAATTTGCCGATTTAGTTAAGAAAAATCGTAAAGTTGGATATCGGAATATTTGCAAAATGTTGTTAGGTGAGATAACACCTGAAGAACTTAAAGAAGTCTAAAATCTCTTAAAACTGTCAGTAGGTATTAAAAATGGAACAATTTAAGGAATTTAATGCAACTTTGCTTTATTGCCCAAATTGCAAAGAAGCGGTTTCTGTAAATGAAAAACTTCTTTTAATACTTCCTAATGGAAGTCTATATGAATATAAATGCAAATATTGTGGAAAATCCTTAGGAGATAAAAGAGATACCTCCGCAAAGCCAAACAGAGACTTCTTTAAATAGTGACTAAGTCTGTGCTCGGTATTAAAGGCAAGGCAAGCCTTGTCACTATAAATAATAGTGTGGTTCACCCCGTTAGATAGTAAACATCTAATGGGGTTCACTGAATATTTACTGATGCAGATACACACAGGTTTATTTGTGACTATTTGCACCCATCTACATTGAAAATGGAGAAAAATATGCCAGAAGAAAAAGAAGAAACTAAAGAACCAGAAAAAGTACAGGATAAAAAAGAAGCAACAGATAAAAAAGAGAAAATAGAAGAGAAAAAGAGAAAGGCTGAACCTAAAGAGCAGTTACTGGAAACTAAAGAGGAAGAAGTTCAGAAAATAGAGAAGGAGAAAATAGAAAAAAAAGCGACAACAGAAGTAGAATCTGCTAAAGAAAAACCTTCTCAAGTTCCTGTAAAAAAGAAGAAAAAAATAAACAAGATGAGATTAGAAGAGATTGAAGATAAGTTGAATCAAGTTAAAGCTAATATGGGAAATCTATATTCAAAATATGCCAAAGCCCTACTTAAAAGAAAAGAAGATCTTACTCAGTCAAAATAATCCTCACTAAATCACAATAATCGAAAATACCTATAATGGATAAAGCAAAAAGCTACAGTAAAATTAAAGACTATTTTGAAATATTTGGTATATTCT
>CAYOMG010000136.1:0-3288 GCA_964404995.1 uncultured Planctomycetia bacterium
ATAGCGGCAATATTTTTAGAGACCGCCGGTAATGAAAAAGAACACGCCAAGAGATTTTTTAAGCTTTTAGAAGGGGAAGATGTGGAGATTACCGCTACCTATCCCGCGGGCGTAATTGGAGATACCGCAGCAAATCTGGAGGCCGCTGCTACCGGAGAGAACCTTGAATGGACAAAGCTTTACAGAGAGGCGGAGGAAGTGGCGCGCGAAGAAGACTTTAAAGAGGTAGCCGTTCAGTTTAAGGAAATAGCCGAGGTAGAAATGCAACATGAAACACGCTACAGAAAATTACTCAAGAACGTAGAAGAAGGAAAGGTGTTCAAGAAAGATAGCGTAGTTAAGTGGAAATGCCGTAATTGCGGATATGTCCATGAGGAGAAGGAGGCACCGAAAAAGTGTCCCGCCTGCGCCCACGCGCAAGGTTTTTTTGAACTGTTTTACGAGAATTATTGAAAATGTACCCTGTTAAAGATAAATTTTCTAACCAATGAAGTAGTATTAAGAGATGAGGTTTAATTAATATACAGAATAATGAGAACATAATGAAGACTGGTAAAATCCCTAACGGGGTGTATGTCTTAGGAATAAATGGCAGTCCAAGAATGGGCGGAAATACGGATATTCTCCTTGATAAGGTGCTTGAGGGAGCCAAAAACAAGGGCGCCAAGACAGAGAAGGTTATGTTAAACAACCTTAAATTTTCTCCCTGTCAGGAATGCGATAAACTAAAAAACGATGGCAGTTGCATAATAGAAGATGATCTGCAGCCTCTTTACAAAAAGATTAAAGAAGCGGATGCTGCAATTTTAGCATCCCCGATATTTTTTGGAAGCTTAAGCGCACAAACAAAGATGATGATTGACCGTTTTCAGTGCCTCTGGAGGGCGAAGTATATTTTGAAAAAGGGCATACTTAAGAAAAATAAAAAAGGTTACTTTATTTCTGTAGAGGCATCCACAAGGAAAGATTTCTTTGAGAACGCAAAGTCAATCGTTAAAAACTTCTTTGTTACTATCGGCGTGGATTACAAAGAAGAACTCTTCTGTTCTGGCGTTGAGGAAAAGGGAAGCATACTAAAACACCCCGACATTTTCAAAAAGGCATTTAAGTTGGGGGAGAGAATAGCTAAGTGAGTGCACAATTTATGGAATCCCAGAGGGGTGAACATAAATTGTATGCACGAACTTATCCCGCTGAATGTGTCAAAATTCTGTTCCACAATTTTGACACATCTTATGAAGCGGGATCGGTCTGCAGTATATTCCCTGCTTAAGCTTCCTAAGCGAAGTGAAGGATCTTATCCCCGGGAGTATCGCGCCTATATGAATACTTTAGCCGGTGAATACGTATTTACTAAAGAAAATAATAGTAGTGAGGTAGCTAAAGATACAAGCAGCGATAAAGAAGCGGTTGAGGTCGGCATAGGGTTTGAGAAAGACTCTATATTTTTCTTTAAAGGTATGAAAAAGGTAGTTCCGGAATAGGACCACCAAGCAATTGAAGAATTAATTAGACAGGAGCAAGAGCATTTAAGACAGCTGTCTGATTTGAAAAACAAATTTTAAAACCTAAAAACTTAAAAACGGTTTTTCAGTTTCTTAGCTCTTTAATTTTTCGGTTATTTTCGGGAGGTTATTATAGGTAAGAAAGTCAAGATTTATAGTACGCCCACTTGTCCGCGTTGCATCAAGACGAAGCAGTTTTTAAAAGAGAACAACATAGATTTTGAAGATATTGATGCTTCTGCTGATTAGACACGGGTTCAGGAGATGGTGAATATCTCAGGACAGATGGGGGTTCCGGTGGTGGACATAGAGGGTGAAATTAAAGTAGACAGCCGTAACCAGACTAATATCCCGGGCATCTTTGCTGCCGGTGACGTTACCGATGTGCCGGAGAAACAGATAATCGTAGCCGCGGGAGAAGGGTCTAAGGCCGCATTAAGTACCTTCCGTTATTTAGCCCGGCGCGAATAACCTGCCTCTTATTTAAATAAACGAGTTAGCTTCGGAAATATCAATCTAAAAAGGAAAAATTTCTAACGGGGTTTAGTTTAGTCTAAAAACAATGGCAACTTCTACGTTAGTTACCACTGAAAAAGTCTCTTATTCTCTCGTCGAAGAAGTTAAAAAAGTGCCCGCCCCAGATAGGGGGTTTTCTCACCCCGTCAGGCTTGCGAGATAGGAATGTCCCCTTATCCATAAAGGCTATAAGGAGCGAAGCGACGAGTTTTCTTGGCCTAGAACGGTGAACCTGAGTAGTTTTACATATTTAATCAGTGAATATCTGTAGTAATCAGTGTCTGAATTATAAAACCTGATCGGAAACATGAATGGAGATATTGACAGAAAAATCTTGTTGTGTTAAAGTAATTATAGATAGTAGCAACAATTGGTTGGGCAAGAAATTCAAGGAGATTTGATCTTCATAAAATGCTTAAGCTGACCTTGAGCCAAACATTCGAGGTTATTTTTTAAAGAGATGAATTGGGTAACACAGATATTGGTCAAGAAGGTCGCGCTCATCGGGCGGTTGGAGAAAGTGATCGCTCGCCTACCTCTTTTGGCTTCCTTCTATTCACGCCCTTACTTTAGAGTCGTTGAGCAGGAGATCGGACTAGCAGCTATTGGGAATAGAGACCTTGTCGTCAACATCGGCTGCGGTGCTGTTCCCTTTACCGCTATCTATCTGGCACGTCTCACCGGCGCCAGGGTTATTGCCCTGGACAGGGATAGGGAAGCAGCCGAATGCGCACGCAGATACATCAGGGCCAGTGGTCTGGCAGATATGATAAGGGTCGAGTGGGGTGATGGGGCGCGGGCATCTAAGTGCGAGAGTGCCACGGTATGGATCGTCGCTCTGCAGGCCGCACCCAAAAAGGCCATCCTGAAACACTTCCTTGAGAGCTCGCCCCAAGGGGCACGTATCATGTTCCGGGAGCCAAGACCGGAGTTCGCCAGTCGGTATGATCAATTGCCCCCCAGTGCCCGACCTCAATCCATGACCAACCACAGCATGGTCACATTCAACAGAACGGTGCTCTTCACACAAGAGGCATAAGAAGAAGCAACTATTCAGCCACTAAGGCACAAAGACACAAAGGCAAACAAGTAACTATTCAGGAGCCAGGAGCCAGAATTCAGGAGTCAGAATGAAAAGGGAACCAGCCAGGCATTTTCAAGACTTGATTGTTTGGCAAAAGGCTCATCAATTCGTTTTATTCTCGTATCATCACTTCTTCTATTCTGGATTCTGGCTCCTGACTTCTGGCTCCTGAGTAGTTACGTT
>CAYOMG010000137.1:0-3258 GCA_964404995.1 uncultured Planctomycetia bacterium
ACATAGTAACGAGAATGTTCAAAGTTATAATTTTGTATAGCTTCATACCTTTAAAAGTAGAAAGTAGCGAGTAGAGAGATTTTCTCCCTCCTGCCTATCATCTCTTCCGTTTTTGTATCTGTGCCCATCTGTAAAAAAATCTGTGCGCATCTGTGTCTATAATTTTTCTGCTACTCTCATTTTTGCACTACGTGATCGTGGATTTTCAAGTATTTCTTCCTGTGTTGGTCTCAAGGGTTTTTTAGTGAGTATGTTAATTTTATTTTTTTTCTGAAATTCTCTAAATATATTTTTGACTATTCTATCTTCCAATGAGTGAAAAGATATTACACATACTCTTGCATGTCTGGCCAAAAAATCTACAATCTTATGTAATCCTTCCTCTAATGCTTGCAATTCTCTATTTACTACTATTCTAATTGCCTGAAAAGTCCTTGTTGCAGGATGTATTCTACTCCTTTTATATTTTCCGGGAATGTTGCGTTCTATAATTTGCACTAATTGAGAAGTAGTACAAATTGGAGTTTTTTGTCTATATTTTAGTATTTTACGAGTAATACTGCCTGCATATCTCTCCTGTCCAAATTCTTTTATTATTGTATAGAGTTCTTCATGAGACAGATAGTTTACTAAATCGAAGTATCCATTCTCATATCTAATGGGCCATTGTGCTTTATACTGAAACCTCTATCTGAACAACTCAATTGAAAATTAGATACTCCTAAATCAAAAAGGACACCATTTACTTTATCTATGTTCAAATTCTTCAAAACTATATCTAAATTTTGGAAATTTGCTTTTATTAATTTTACCCTGTTAGAAACCTCCATATTTTGAATTTGCTCAAACTTCCTAACAAAGTTTACCCTATTGCCACATTCCTTAAGTGCTTGAGCCGCCATCTCAAGAGATTTTTCGTCCTGATCTATACCAATAAGTCTTCCTTTTTCTCCTAACTTTTCTAATATAATTTTGCTATGTCCACCTACTCCAACTGTAGCATCCAATATGAGCATACCAGGTTTAGGACTAAGGAAAGATATTACTTCTTTATGCATTACAGGGATATGCAAAAGACCTTTCAACTCTTCAGGCAATCCTGCATTATCAGGAGGGTTTGCCAGAGTCTGATATTCTTCTTTTTTTGGATTAGTCAAAATATAAGGCTTCATTTTAACGAGCACATAACTTAGAGAGTGATAGCGAAGCTAAGTTCTGGCTTCATTTACATTATCTTTCTTATTCTATGAATAGTTTCTATTTTTATACTCAAAGTTTGTCTTTTAACAGAATCCTTACCTAAACTATTCAGTCGTTTCAAATTCTCAAGCGTAATGCCCTCTCTATCTATCTCAAGGTGTCCACTTTTAATCTCTGATTTTTTTCTGCATATTCTCATCTCAATTATTCCAAATCTAAAATTTTCTCTGCAAGTTCTTCAAAAGAATCTTTTGAGCTTTTATAAAAATTCTGCCATGCTTGCTTATCCCAGATTTCAATGCGGTTTGAGACGCCAATTATCATAATCTCTTCTCTTATTTTAGCAAATTCTTGTAGAACTTTAGGAATAAGAATTCTGCCCTGCTTATCTATGGTTAATTCACAAGCTCCAGAAAAATAGATACGGTTAAATTTACGGGTTTCTTTTTTAGTAAAAGACAAAGATTTAAATTTCTGTTCCTGTAGTTTCCATTCATTTTCAGTAAACAGAAATAAACAATTGTCTAATCCTCTCGTAAGATAAAATTTTTCTATGTAATGCGACTTAGAAATTTCTCTGAATTTAGCTGGGATAATTAATCTTCCTTTTGAATCTATTGTATGTTCAAATTCTCCATAGAACATTTAATGCCTCTGAGTTTTGGTAAGTTTATTAGAGTAGGACTTAATTTTTCGGAGTAGGAGTTACTTATTGATTTTAGAGGCGGAAGGAACCATAAAAAGCTCCTGAGCTGAATCCACTTTGTCCCACTTTCTCCCACTCTATTAGTAACTATACTATACGCACTTACAATTTGTCAAGTGAAAGTTTTAAAAATCAATGTTTTCAATATGATACAACAAAATGTGGTAGGCAAACCTGGAGAGTCAATATATTGTATATGGTAGGATTTAAGATTTAAGATTCAGGATAGACCTTGCTTTTATTTCATCTTTTTCTATTTGCTTAATTAATTTTTCTTTAGTTGAGAATTTCTTTTCATTTCTTATTTTTGATATAAATTCTATTAAAATATCTTCTCCATAAATATACCGATTGAACTCAAAAATATGCACTTCAACATTTGGCTGGTCTTTTTTCGTATCAGAGATAATAAATGTAGGTCTTTTCCCAATGTTTAATATTCCATCAAAAAAATTATTATTTATTTTACCCTGTGCACCAGTCCCGTTCTTTCCTGGAAAAGACAGAACAGTGCGGGATTTCGCTCCACAAAATCCCATATCAAATGTTGCGCCTGTTAAACGGGGGAGCTTCACTTTTACTGCATAAACACCGCAGGGAGGAATAATTTCCTGATGCGCATCTATATTCGCTGTTGGATAGCCTAAATTTCTTCCTCTGGTATCTCCTTTTATAACAGTCCCCAATATAGTTACAAGTCTGTCTAAAAGCATAGCTGCCTGACGAAGGTTTCCCTGTTCTATTAAATTTCGAATTTTAGTACTTTTAACAGGCGCTCCTCTTATTATTACTGGTTTAATTACTTTAATTTCAAAATTATATTTTTTAGCTAATCTTCTCAACTTATTTTTATCAGTATTCTGCTGTTTTCCTAATCTAAAGTCAGACCCTATTATAAGATAATCTATACCGATTTTTTCAAAAAGTATATTTTTCACGAACTCCTCACCTCTCATCCGTAAAAAATTTTTACCGAAATTTATAACAAGACAAGTATCTATATTAAATTCGGAAAGAATTTTAAGTCTGTGTTGAAGAGAAATTAAAAGGATTGGGGTTTTAATATTTTCAGTTATTTTCAATGGGTGCGGATGGAAAGTAATAACTAATGTGCATCCATCAATCTGTTTAGCAGTTTGGTTTACTTCTTTTAATATTTTTTGATGCCCAAGATGAACTCCGTCAAATACCCCAATAGTAGCAACTATTTTACCAGTAGGTTTTTTAAATTTTTCTAAGCCATAAAATATTTTCATTATCGAAAATGAATAATTAGGCTAAGTACCTGCATCCTGTATCCTGTATCCTGTATCCTTTATCATGTATACTGTATACTTTATCATTTATAATGA
>CAYOMG010000138.1:0-3234 GCA_964404995.1 uncultured Planctomycetia bacterium
TTGTAAAGGAGCATTAGGATTACCTTTAGGTGGTGGGATAGCTCTCACAATTTTCTCTAAAATTTCCTCAATGCCCTTACCCAATTTAGCAGAAGTTAAAATAATACTCTCAATAGGTATCCCTGTAAGTTCTTTAAGCTGCAGCTTAACCTCATCAGGTCTTGCATTAGGTAAATCTATTTTATTAATTACAGGTACTAATTTAAGCCGGAGACTATTTGCTATATAGAAATTTGCTACTGTTTGTGCCTCTACTCCCTGAGCAGCATCTACAACTAATACAGCGCCATCACTCGCAGCAAGTGTCTTGGACACCTCAAAAGAAAAATCTACATGTCCCGGAGTATCTATCAGGTTGAGAACATAGATATTATTATCCTTACTTTTATAAGTTATTCTTACCGCAGAAGATTTTATGGTAATCCCACGCTCTCTTTCTAAATCCATATTATCCAAAAACTGATCGTGGAATTTACTCTTATCAATTGCACCGGTTAATTGCAATATTCTATCCGCAAGAGTTGATTTTCCATGGTCAATATGGGCAATTATACAAAAATTTCTAATATATTTCTGTTCCATATCCGTGATAATCCGTGATGATTATACTTCCAGAATTTCCCAACTGCCATTTTCAGGAAGGTTATTCCATACATCAGCTATATTTTGATTTAAAAAATAGACTTTTATCAGTGCAATTACTACCTTATGAGAGACTATGCAGATAGTTTTATTTCTATACTTTTCTATAATTCTTTCCATTGCCTCAACTATTCTGTTATAAACATCTTGAATACTCTCTCCTTGAGGAGGTTTTGTTTTAGTAGGATTTGACTCCCAGATAGAATAAATTTTTTTATATCTTTGCCTTGCCTGTTTAACCAGGAGACCTTGCCAGATGCCCTGATGAATTTCATTCAATAAATTTTCTTTCTTAATTTTTAGTTTTTTAATTTTTGATATTATCTGGGCTGTTTCATATGCTCTCAAAAGAGTAGAGGAATAGATTACATTGATTTTTACACTGAATAGTTCAGAAGCAATTATTTCTGCTTGTTTTCTTCCTTGCTCATTTAAGAGAATATCCATTCCGCCTTGAATGCGATCCTGAATATTCCAATCTGTTTCGCCGTGCCTTACTAGTATTAGCCTTGTCATTATTTTAGCAGAAAACAGAGGACAGATAACAGAGAACAGAAAAAATCTGTCTTCTGACTTCTGACTTCTGTCCTCTTACCTTTTAAACTTACGCTGGTATTGTTCAATAGTAATCATAGGAGGTCTCTCTATTTCTTCTATCTGTATAGTATCAAAAATATAGCTATTACCCCTGCTCTTAAAAATTTTCATTATGTGATTTAAATCTCCTTTTAATTCTATCTTTTCTAAATTATTAGCACGGTGCAAAAAAGTTTGCAAAATGCCGAAAGACATTTTCCCTAAAGCAGAAAGTCTTTGATTTTTATGCACTCGTCTATCTAAATCAACTTGAGCAATAACCTCTATACCAAATTTTTCATAAATGTCTATAAGGAGTCCTGTTTCTACTCCATATCCAATAAAAAAAGGAATACTTTCTAATACTTTTCTACGTGCTGCATACTCTCCTGAAAGTGGTTGTATAATACCAGCCAATTCTGGAAAAAATAAATTAAACAAAGGTCTTATTAAAATTTCGGTTACTCTACCCCCACCTGCTTCTCTAACTGTATTGCCTAATACTAACGGCCTTTCGTAAAATGCTTTTACAAAACCTAATTTGTCATCTTTTAACAATGGGCCAACTAATCCATATACAAATTTAGGATGAATGTTTTTTATGTCAGCATCTATATAAATTATTATATCTCCTTTCAAAAGATAAAGAGCCTTCCATAAATTTTCCCCCTTGCCTTTATACGTTCCGTACTTAGTGAGACAGTTTTCAGTCAAATATACATCTGCACCGTATTTAGAAGCTACCTCTCGTGTTTTATCAACAGAACCAGAATCAACTACTGCCAATTCATCGACTAAGGGATAACGATCCATAAACTCTGATTTTATAACTATCACCTCATTAGCAATAGTCTCTTCTTCATTTAAGGTGGCAAAGCAACGCTTATTTTTAAATTCTTTTTTTGTTTTAACTTTACAAGTTCTTGAATATCAGAAAACTGAGAATGATGAAAAGTGTATGTGTAAAACCAATCTTTAAATTCCATTATAGTTAAAATCAAAATGTAAATATCAAAATGCAAAATGACAATTCAAAATTATTCAAAAATATTTGATATTTGAATTTAAACGCTTATTTACAAGCTATTATATTGAATATTATTCAACTTTAATATCACTCTTATAACCTGTTCTATTCCTAAAAATATTGGAGGGATATCTACATACTCATCCACAGTGTGATTCCAATCACCTGTAGTTATTCCTAATGTTACAGCAGGTATATTACAGGAAAGAGGGATACTGGCATTTGAAGTAGCAGCACCCAACTGGCTTTTTATATTTAATTGTTTATGCACATCAATTATTGTTTTAACCAAATTATGGTCAGGATATATTCCAAAAGCAGGTCTGCGTGATACTCTTTTTGCATTGAGCTGAATATTCTCTTTTCCATTCATTGTTTCTATAATTTGATGAAGTTTTTCTTCTATATTATCTATAATATCTATATCGTCCGATTTAAATTCTATCCCTAATGTTGCCTCTTGTGCTATTGAATCATAACTTGTCCCGCCTTTAATAAGTCCTAAGTTAATTACAGTCTTAGGATGTTCTGAAATTTTAATTTCTTGTAAATTTTGTATCAAATTTATTATAATATTTATTGCGTTGGGTAAGTCTGGATTAATCCAGTTGTGTCCTCCTTTAGTTTTGCAATTTATATTTACTCTTAAAGTGCCTACTGACCAATGATCAATTCTACCCAGTCTATGCCCTTCAAGGCATAGGCAACAATCAATTCTTTCTTTAATCTCTGGTATTAACCCCCGCATACCTTTTAAGTTACCCGAAGACTCTGAGGCAACTGTAGAAACAAAAAAGAGATTTCCATGAGTCTTAATATCTAAAATATCCAGTAACTCAGCTACAATAAGTAAGGTAACCAGTCCCAATGTATTATCTCCTACTCCTGGACCTAAAACTTTGTCTTCTAAAATTTTTATGGTATGGGTAACTTCCTGGCTGAATACTGTATCAAGATGTGCAGAAAGCAATATAGATGGTCTTTGTTTC
>CAYOMG010000139.1:0-3226 GCA_964404995.1 uncultured Planctomycetia bacterium
CTTGCCAGTCTACAAGTTGTGTTCTTGGATAAAACCAAAATTCTGTCGTAAAACTTCCAGCCCCAACCGCCAAACTCGCGTCATTCCCAGCATTCACCCAATCATTACCATCAAAACTCAAAGCAGTTCCGAATTGAATGTTTTGTGCATCTACTTCTGTCGCACCAAAGATTGTCCCATCATTCCCATTTGCAGTAGCATCTCTTGCATCACCATCCAAATGCCAGACTCCTACAAATGGATAATGGTAGGATATAGTGAAAGCAGAAGCAGGGCTTGTAGTAAAGCTTTTAATATGTCCTATATTATCTGACCAATCAATATCATCTCTTAGCCGGATAAATTCATACTCAATCCCTGCTTCTGCTATATAGTATGCTTTAACTGAAGCTAATTTCTGTTTGGAGTGGGAGGTTAATGTAGCCATCATTGCAGTTAAAACTAAACCCATTACTACAAATACTATAAGTATATACAGGGTCATAATAAGAGCCACGCCCTGCTTGTTGGTTAAATGGTTAAATGAATATTGTTGGCTAAATGGCTTCATTGTTGGTTAAATGGTTAAATAAAGTATTCATCTGTCTTCCCCCTGACACCTGACACCTAACACCTGACACCTAACACCTAACGCCTCAGAATACTCTAAAATTCCTCAAAAACACTTTGCTTTTTAGTTCAATATCTTCCTCCATGGTGAGAGTAATTCTCGCCCAGCGTATATTATCTCTTTCTGTTTGAGTACCTGGGGCCAACGGTGTTCCTGCTGCATTATAATAATTGAATGCCAAAAAAACAGCATTGTCTGCCATATTATGAGGAGTCCCGCTTTCAGTTCTAATTATAGATGCGCCAGTTATACTATACCTTATAGTAGTAGCTCTTCCATCATTATTTAGGTCTGCTTTAAATTCAAAAACATCTGTGGAAGCTACAGTTATACTTCCTCTCTTTGCCTGTCTTGTCTCTCTTACCATTCTATCCAAGGCAATTCTTGTCTGAGAGGTTATATCTGCACGAGTCCTACTTACAACCCATACTTCTGTGCCCTCCCGTAAAAAAAGCGAAAGCCCAAGGAAAAGAATACCTATCAAAGCCATAACTACAAGTAATTCAACTAAAGTAATAGATTTTTTGGATAGATGGTTCATTGTTCGGTTTGCGGTTTTCGGTTTGCGGTTTTCGGTTATCGTAATTTTTTAAGGCCCTTTATAAGATTGCGTAACATTCTTGATATATGATCTAAACCTTCTAAAAAATCATCTTCAATTTTACCATTTATATATTTCAATTCTTTGGAAATAACTACTTGGGTTTCCAATTCTGAAGTTGAACTTAATGCTATGTACAAAAACTGAATATATTCACTTTTTGATTGCCTTGTCTTGCCCTCGGCAATATTCGATGGTATGGAAACGGCTGCTCTGCGCATCTGACTTGTTAACCCGTATATCTCTTCTTTAGGGAATCCTTTAGTAATAAGATATATTTCCTTTACTAATTGAATAGCTCTTTTCCACACATCTAAATCTCTAAAACTTCGGATCATCTTTACCTCCTTAATTGCCGCTAACCGTACACCGCTAACCGCTAACCGAAGAAGCTACTCCAAATGCTAATAGTTTGTCCTTAAAGTCTCTAATGTTATATCCTCTACTATTCCTAAATTATCACGGACAGTCACTTTTATTCTTTTATAATCTGTTGCACTTGTTGAGATACTTTTTAAATCTGTCGCAGTTACATACCATACCTCATAACTCCTCGTAAAATTATCAATAGGAGTTAGTGAATGTGTCGTTTTGCTACCAGCAACAGCAGTAAGATTACCATGGTTAAAACCAAAACCTACTATTCTTTCCTCCATTACCTTTTGTGCATAGTCTATTGCTTTTATCCTTCTTCGGGCTACCGTTAACCCTTCAGTTCCTATTACTAAAGCATTAATTAACAAAACCACTCCAACTGTAAGTAAGGCTATAGATATTAGAATTTCAACGAGAGTAAACCCCGATAGAAATTTCTTATTCTTATATACGCCTCCTTTTTTTACTTCGTTACCTTTTAGGTCAACCCCGTCATATTCTCTAATTTCTGACGGGGTAACCCCTCGCTTATTCATATTTATTACTCCTCAATTCTAATGAGCACGTCACTTAGCGAGCGCCAGCGAAGCTGAGTTATAAGTGCGAGTTACCCCCCCCTGCATTCTTTCAGAATGAAAGAAGGGGGGGGTAAATTCAGCCAGCAGACTTATGTTCGCTCGCTCCGTAAGTCTGGGCTTCATTTATATTAACAGCAATTGTTGTGCCAGTGTTATTATTGGCTAAATAGTTAAATGGTTAAATTGTTAAATATATTTGAAAATAAAGAGGTTATATAAAAATAAATTATTTTTATCCTTTACACCCTTTTATTTCCAAAGAACATTGTTTTCTTCACTTGTGCCATTTTGGCACATAAAAATTATTAAATTTTTTCTAACCTATTGTCAAATAAAAAGTTATATAATTCTGCAACACTTTACTAAAATAGCCCAAAATATCCTCTTGGTTATCGGTGTTCTCTAACTAACGGAGTTTACCCCGTTAGAAAAAGCCCCGTCCGTAAGGGCGGGGTTAAGAGAGAAAAATAAATTATTTGGGAGGGGTTTAAAGCCCTTTCCAAATTTTCTAACGGGGTTTACTTCAATGATTCCTTCTCCAAACTTAATAAATAAATCGAATTTCCTAAGAAAATCTATACCCAAAAGTCCATCAACAAAACCTTCTGGCGGTAAATCATGGCAGGCAACCTCTAGATTTTTCACTACTTTGCCTAATGCTTTTATATTTTTTAATCTAACCACCGGGGCAATTTCAATTCCGCTTCCTGTTACTATTCGTGTGCGTTTGACTGAAACTGCTGGGTCGCAACCTATAGCCATAGCTACCTCAAAAGGGATAATTGTTCGAGAACAGCCTGTATCTAAGGCTACCCGTAAAGTTTTCTTGGATTCTTTTTCAATTGTTGCCTCTATTATAATTAGAGAAAGGTTAGTATCAAATATGGTTCTGAACATTAAACATCACCACCAGATCTTTGGGTATAGGGCCAGTGTAATCAATAGCCAAATCTTCTTTGTGCTTCATCATTTCTCTGTAAATATCATCCCTGATTTTGCTGTGGGCAATTACTTCCCCCTTGGCTAAACGGTTCATTTTATTAAACTTATAATTTGCAAGCA
>CAYOMG010000140.1:0-3217 GCA_964404995.1 uncultured Planctomycetia bacterium
AGGAAATTATATCTCCCCCTTGTTTTCTCCCTACAGATTTGCTAACGCAAATCTAACCACAGGGCACAGGCAACCTTTTGGCTTCTTTATACTTAGCATAACTTAAGAGATTAGATAATCTTCAGATAATCTTCATACATACATACAAGGGATAAATTTTATGTGTGTATTTTTCAATTTGGTATCTGCCCAGAAATCTTTAGTCAACACTAGTGCCTTTTCCGGTCGATAAACTTCCATAAAGCTTCTGTATCCTCGTGAGAGTTTCGGTTCTTTAAAAGACGCATATTTTACCTCTACGGGAATAATGCGATTCTTAATCTCTAAGATAAAATCAACTTCTGCTCCACCTGTTGTACGCCAATATTTCGCATTTTCAGCTTGCTGTAATGTTAACTGCCTAAAAACAATATTTTCTACTAAGCTGCCGGCATCTGTCCTTATCGCCAATGAATTAAAATTGTTAATCAAAGAATTGCGTAACCCCCAATCCACAAAATAGACCTTGGGGTTCTTTTTCAATTCAGTAACTTGATTGGCAAAGTAAGGCCTAACCCTGCTAATGATATAGGTTTCTTCAAGAATAGATAAATAATGTTTAATCTGCTTAAAATAAGTCGTTGTATCTGTCGCCAGACTGTTATAGTTTACGACATTTCCAATCTGACTGGCCAACAACATCATCATCTTACGCAATTTCTCATTATCGGTAATTTTTAATAATTCTATAATGTCCCTATTTATATAACTCTGATAAATATTTTTCAGGATTTCCTTCTTTGTTTCTTTATCGTTAGTCTTTACCACCTCCGGATATCCGCCGAAGGCGGCATACTCATCAAAAAGGTGCAAGAAGTCCTGTTTAAATATATCGGGTTCAATTTTAAGTTCTTTTCCTTCCTGCAGAAAATTTTGCAACCGCTCTTTTTTTTTGTTGTAGGCGTTAAACAGCTGCTTTGACTTTGTATTAATAAACTCTGCAAAGCTAAGCTGATATAAATTAAACAAAAAGACCCGGCCGACTAAGAATTTAGCCGTATGCCAGTTCAACTCCAGAGAAGATGAGCCGGTAATTGCAAACTTTATATTTTCATAAGTATCATATAACAACTTCAATTTTTGCCCGCCTTCGGGAAGATATTGAAATTCATCAATAAAGATATACCAACGCTTCTGTCTATTTTCCCCTAAAAGCGTTTCAATAAATTCTTTCGGAGAAGAGGCAAATTTTTCCATTAAGTCTCTGTCTTCAAAATTCAAGAATTTTATATTTTCGGGGTCAACCCCTTTTTGAACGATTAAGAAATCCTTAAGCATCTTTAAAAGTGTTGTCTTTCCCGATTGCCGTGGACCTGTTATGGCAAATATCTCAGGGCGGTCTATCCACTTCATCAGGCTATCTAACAGTGTACGCGGAAAATATTCCATCTTTTACCTCATTGCTATTCTTTTTTATCAATAAGTCTATTAAAAATAAACTCTATTTAGTAATTATAGAGTTAATATTGACAAAAGTCAAGCACATTCGCACGACCTCGGCCGCCTTATTTCACAACCTTTTGGCTTCTCTATGCTTAGCATAACTTAATCCACATAAATTCCTCTTTTTTTAATCTCCTTTAGCTTGCTATATGCGGCAAATTGATAAAATCCACTTAAAACTGCCGCCACAAACCCATAATAACCATCCTTATAGCCTCTTTTGTAAATGTAGCGTTTCCAAAATCTTTCAAAGCCTTTTCATAGTCCGTGAATAAGACCCAATTTTTTACCTTGAATATGCCATTTTATTGCCTCGAGGGTTGACTGTCTATTAACTTTATTAATAAAATCTTCTATGTTTTTAAAATTGTAATGTATAAGATGATTTTTTAACTTATCACCGCAGTAACCCTTAGCTATTTCTATTCCAGGGTGAACAACATCAGCAGGAACTTCTTTCCATTTTAAGTAGTTCTTATTATATAGCTTTATGTGCGGCGCAGGATACCAACCTCCATATTTTAACCAGTAATCGCCTAAATAATTTTTACGTGGAATCCATAAGCAACTGCTTTACCATCATTTTTAGATAAAACTTCATCTATTTCATTTTGCAACTTTAGCGTCATTCTTTCATCAGCGTCTAGAAACATCACCCAATTATTCCTCGTCTTAGAAACTCCCCAATTTCTTTGTTTCCCTTCAAGTTCCATTTTTCTTGTAAAAATTTTATCTGTATATTCTTGGGCAATTTGGCATGTATTATCTGTGGTCTCATCGTCTATGATAACAATCTCATCAGCCCAACTTTTTACAGTATTTAAACTTTCTCTAATATTAAGCTCCTCATTTTTAACTATCATTACAACGCTTACCTTTACTTTATTCTCCATAGTCAGATCCTCCTAATGTCTTTAGCACCTTAGCTTGAGAATGTATAAAGAAATAGTTATGATTTTCCTTAATACAATTTACTTTTTCGAATTTCTTTTCTTTAAGTATAAAGCTCTTATAGTTCCTTTGACAAAAGAAATCATAAATTTGCTCTGGTGTTAAACTAAACCTCTTTAAGTGTCCTTTATCAACCTCGCACAAAACAGTGGGTTTATATCGAACTATTACATCTTTTGCACCTTTAAAAACTAATAACTCTGCACCCTCAACATCGCACTTGATAAAGTCAACTCTGGGAATATTTATTTCAGAGCAGTAATCATCAAGTGTAATTGCTTTAACCAGCTCAACTGCACAGTTATTATCAAATTTTTCAGTAGTTAAATAAGCCAAAGATGGTCCAATTTTTCCATCTCTTTTAATTGGCGTTGATAGCTCTGCAGCACCTTTTTTATCTGCCAAAGCCCTTTTAACAAGAGTAACATTTTTCAATCGGTGAAATCTTACAACATTGGAAAGCACCTTAAAGCTATAATTCCCCGGCTCAAAGCTAAAAACGCACCCCGAGTTTCCCGCCAGTTTAGACATTACGAAAGCATACCTTCCATAAGCAGCTCCGATATCCAAACATATACTTCCCGGAGAAATAAACTTATTTAAAGCATATACTTCAGACTCAAATTTCTTATCAGAAATATTTCTATAAATAGTTTTAAATGTCGTTCCCCAACAACTAATTTTCTGATAAACCATCTGCTCGATGCTCTCCCAAAAACCTGACCCCGTCTTTTTATTTACCTCTTTCATTTTTTACATAAATAAACAAAGCTTGATGCGAAAT
>CAYOMG010000141.1:0-3214 GCA_964404995.1 uncultured Planctomycetia bacterium
GGTTTTCAAGACCGGTGCACTCAGCCAGACTATGCGACGCCTCCAATTAGAAATTTTCTAAGGCCTTTTTCCTAAAGCTTTACAGAAAATATATCACTAATCTTTACAACTGTCAATAAAAGGCAATGTGGAGTTAATGATGTGTGTCAAGATTTTTGCGTAGGACTATTTGAAACGAAACTTCGAACAGTTTTTAATCTGCAAGCCATATAAGGTAGGTCTATTGAATAGGAGACTTAATGAACTCCTGGTTATCCATGTAAGGCTTTAGAACTTCAGGAATTTTTATACTACCATCTCTTTGTTGATAATTTTCCATTATTGCTATCAGCGTCCTGGCTAAAGCTATTCCTGAACCATTCAGGGTATGAACGAATGACAACTTTCCAGTCTTTTTATCTTTATATTTTATATTTGCTCTGCGTGCTTGAAAATCTTCATAATTAGAACAACTGGAGACTTCTAAATAGAGATTGCTTCCTGATGCATAAACTTCTAAATCATAACATTTACTTGCAGCGAAACTCAAATCGCCTGTGGAAAGCGCTACAACACGATATTGAAGTTTAAGTAATTGTAATACTTTTTCAGCGTCTTTTACCAATTTTTCAAGTTCTTCATAAGAATTTTCAGGTTTTACAAACTTTACTAACTCTACCTTATCAAATTGATGCACACGTATTAAACCTTTAGTATCTTTACCATAGCTACCTGCTTCTCTTCTAAAACAGGGAGTATATGCAACATAATATATAGGTAAATCATCCTCATCTAATACTTCATCCTGATGAATATTAGTAACTGGAACTTCTGCAGTAGGAACTAAAAAGTAATCATCATCTTTCAAAGAATACATATCCTGTTCTAATTTCGGCAATTGGCCAGTAGAAGTCATACTTCTCCGATTAACTAAAAATGGTGGTAAGATTTCAGTGTATCCATGATTTTTTGTATGCAAATCTAACATAAACCATATTAAAGTTCTTTCTAATTTTGCCCCTTCACTCCTATATAAAATAAAATTACTACCTACAATTTTAGTAGATCGGACAAAATCTATTATATTTAAATGTGTCCCGATTTCTATGTGTGATAAAGGTCTAAAATTGAATTGTGGGATTTCGCCATAGTTTCTTATTATTCTATTTTCTTCTGGCCCATGGCCAACAGGGACTGTATTATGAGGGATATTTGGGACATCTAACGATAAATCGGACAGTTTTCTCTCAACACCTCCCACTTCAAGCTCTAATTTCCTTATCTTTTGGGATAGCATTTTTGTATGTTCTATCTCTTCTTTTACATTTTTACCTTCTTTTTTCAGTTTAGCTATCTTTTCTGAGTCAATTTTTTTATTATGTCTCAAAGAATCAAGCTCTGAAATAATCTCTCTCCGTTTCTTATCCAGAGAAAGAAGTTCATCTACATTTGCCTGCATCCCTCTATTTTTCAAGAACTCTTTTACTTTGTCAGGATTTTCTCTTATAAATTTAATGTCTAACATTTTAACCTCACTGCGTTCGGTTAGATTACAGAGGACAGATTACAGAAAATTCTTTAAGTTTAATTTCTGTTCTCTCTTGTCTTTGCTCTCCGAAAGGTTATCCTTTAACAACTCCAAGGGGTCTCATTCTACATACTTTCTTGGAAATACCCGCTCTCTGGACAACATCAACTACCTCATTCACATCTTTATAAGCCTCAGGCATCTCTTCGGCCAGCGTCTTACGACCAGAAGCCATAACTATTATACCTTTCTCTTCTAACTCCCGGGAGATACTTTTCCCATAAGAAATCCTTATTGCTTGGTGTCGCGACATTACACGCCCGGCACCATGTGCGGTGGAATAAAAAGTCTCTTCAGCCTTCTCTGTGCCTACTAACAGATAAGAATTTGTTCCCATATCTCCCGGGATAATTACCGGCTGACCTATCTCTTTATATCTTGGAGGCAATTCTGGATGCCCCGGTCCGAAAGCACGAGTAGCACCTTTACGATGTATGCAAAGTGTTTTTTCTTTACCATCGATATTATATTTCTCGAATTTAGCGATATTGTGAGCAACATCATAGATAAGAACCATTCTCAAAGATTCCCAGCTTTTATTAAATAAGCGCTCAAAGGTAAGCCGAGTTAGATGCATCAGACACTGCCGATTCGCCCAGGCATAATTTGCTGCACATTTAATTGCTGAAATATATGTCCTGGCTTCTTCTGAATTTATAGGTGCACAAGCAAGCTGACGGTCAGGCAGTTTTATGCCATATTTTTGTGCTGCCCTACCCATAACTGCAAGGTAGTCGTCGCAAACCTGATAACCTAAGCCGCGGGAACCGGAGTGAATCATAATCGTAATTTGTCCCTCAGAGAGCCCTAGATACTCGGCGATTTCTCGATTATAAATCTGTTCAATTACCTGAACCTCCAGGAAATGATTCCCTGAGCCCAAAGTCCCCGATTGTCTCTTCCCTCTCTCATAAGCACGCTCTGAGACATCCTCCGGATCCGCACCTTCGAGACAGCCCTCTTCTTCAGTGCATTCTAAATCTTCCTTAGTTCCATAGCCCTTTTCTACTGCCCAGCGTGCACCTTTAACTAAAAGCTGCCTTTCCTCCTTGACAGAGACTCTAATATTTCCCGTCGAGCCAACGCCTGCAGGGATACTCTGGTATAAAGCTGTGACTATCTCTTTAATCCTTGGCTTTATATCACCAATAGATAAATTCGTCTTTAATAATCTGACGCCACACGAGATATCGTACCCCACGCCTCCAGGTGAAATTACTCCACCATTTTGAGGGTCAGTTGCAGCTACTCCGCCAATGCAAAAACCGTAGCCCCAGTGGATATCAGGCATGGCAAGAGAATATTTTACAATTCCTGGTAAGAATGCAACATTGGCTACTTGTTCTGGTGCCTGGTCCTGGCGAATAGATTTAAGTAAGTGTTCGTCAGCGAAAATTACCCCTGGGACCCGCATTCCTGATTTATAGCTTTTAGGAATGCGAAAACGATAATCATCAATTTTTTCTAAAGGTCCATCCCAGCCTTGTTTCATTGTTTAACCCTTCAATGAACCCCGCACACAGATGACGAGAAAGTAAAAAATAAGTTTTTCAAAGTAAAACGTTGGTCTTTCAGTAAAACGCATCTGGGTGCGGGGTCTAATTCAGCCAGGCAACTTAGCTTCACTATCGTTCGCTAAGTTGTGGC
>CAYOMG010000142.1:0-3202 GCA_964404995.1 uncultured Planctomycetia bacterium
ATTTTCTTCCTCTTTTACAAATCTTACCACTTCCTCCCCCACTCGCAACCCCTCTCGCAGTCTATTCAAATTAACATCAATTATTCTATAAACCCCGTTAGGAAGCTCGGCTGGGACATTCTTCTCTGAGGCAGATCTTCCTTTAATGGATTCCCTCTCGCTCGCTCTGTATTTTTTTACCACGCCCAAAGGTAGAACTTTCTTTCTAACGAGGTGGATCTTATCTTCCATGCTGTTTAATTATGTCTCCTATTATTTCAGTAGTTGAATAACCCTTCAAATAAGGAAAAGTTATAACTTTTCCGTTATAAGAATTTACAAAATCATACCCTACTATGTCTTTTTTATGCCAATCTCCACCCTTTATTAACACATCCGGTTTCATTTTTTTTATTAATCTAAAGGGGTTTTCTCATTAAAAATTATTAAATAATCTATTATGCCAAGTTCTGCGAGAAGTTTTGCTCGTTTATCCTGAGTTACTACCGGCCGAGAGCACCCCTTTATCTTTCTTACTGAAGAATCACTATTTATCCCTACAATTAGATAATCGGCATATCTCTTGGCTTTTTTAAATAGCTTAATATGACCTAAATGTAATATATCGAAACAACCATTTGTAAAAACTATAGTCTCCCCGCTTTGTTTCAATTTTTTAATTATATTAGACAACTCCGGAAGGGTTTTTATTTTTGCTCTGAACATGGGGAAAAGCTTTAGGAAAATAAAATTTTTTCAACAAGTTCACAAATAATATGAGCTACGCTAATATGTGTTTCTTGAATTCTTGGTGTGTCTTTACCAGATGATATAAAGCATATATCACATAAAGATTTAAGTTTTCCTCCATCTCCACCAGTAAACCCAACAGTTTTCAAATTGTTTTGCTTAGCATATTCTACCGCCTTTAACACATTAGTTGAGGTTCCGCTTGTAGAAATCCCAATTACTAAATCATTTGTCTCTGCTATAGCTTCTAATTGTCGCTGGAAAACATACTGATATCCATAATCATTTGATATTGCAGTAATACTAGAAGTATTGGTAGTCAATGCTATGCAGGCTAAAGGAGGTCTATCTTTTTTTAATCTGCCTACTAATTCACAGGCTATATGCTGGCTATCTGCAGCACTGCCTCCATTTCCAAAAATTATAATTTTGCCTTGCTTTTCGTAAGTAGAAATTATTAACTTTATTATTTTAACGATATTTTCAATCTGGACATCCGAAAAAGAATTGTAAATCTGACTGATTTGAAGAAGAATTTCCTTAACTTTTTCTTTCATTGTTGAGCTACTTACTTTTTATCTGTGTGTCCTATTTATAATTCCCAATAATCTTACCCAGAAAAAACATCAGCGATTTTATACAATTCCATATCTACAGTTTTAAATTTACCTTCTGCTTCAGAAAGTGGAACTGAAGTTACCTTATTACCTATTAATGCTACCATTTTACCAAAGTCATCTTTAAGAACAAGTTCTGCTGCTTTAACACCAAATAAAGTGCCTAACAATCTATCAGATGCAGTAGGTGAACCACCTCTTTGAATATGTCCCAGAACAGTAAATCTTGTTTCGAAGCCAGTTAACTTCTCTATTTTATCTGCTAGAATTTTTGATACTCCACCTAATCTTACATGTCCAAATTCATCCTTTCCCTTTTTTTGTAGTATTAAATCTTCTTCTTTAAATTTAGCACCTTCAGCAACTACTACTATACTAAAAGTTTTTCCACGCCGATGTCTTTTTTTGATAGTTTCACAAACTTGTTTTATGTCTATAGGGATTTCAGGAATTAGTATTATATCCGCCCCTCCGGCTATTCCAGCATGTACTGCTATCCATCCAACATGTCTGCCCATAGTCTCTACAACGATTATTCTATGGTGACTCTCAGCAGTTGTATGTAATCTGTCAATGCATTCTGTAACAATATTTACTGCGGTATTAAATCCAAACGTATAATCGGTTACCGCCACATCATTATCTATAGTTTTAGGTACTCCAACTAAATTTAATCCTTCATGGTGTAGCTTTGTGGCAACTCCTAAAGTATCTTCGCCACCAATAGCGATTAATGCATAAAGATTTAAGCTCTTATAATTTTGTTTAACCTTTGCTACATCTCCTTTTGCTTTATATGGATTTGTTCTGGAAGTACCTAAAATTGTCCCCCCCTTGGGTAAAATGCCTGATATTATATCAAGATTCAAAGGGATTGTTTGCTTTTCAATTAGCCCTTTCCAGCCATTTTGTATGCCAATTACTTCTAAACCTTCATTTATGAATTTCCGAACTACAGCTCTTATAACCGAGTTTAAACCAGGACAATCTCCTCCACCGGTTAACACTCCCACTTTTTTCATAGGTTAATTCACCTCTTCAATGAGCAGACCCTTGATATTTTTCAGATAATTTCCAAAAGAAAAATGTCAAGGATAAATTCAGCCAGCAGACTTATGTTCGCTCGCTTTGCTCGCTCCGTAAGCCTGAGCTTCATTTACTTACCATATTCAATATCTCCATGGAAAGATTTTTCTCTTTTTAATCCTTCTTCTTTTTGAGCATGATAAATTTTATCTATATGGATTTTTATCATAACAGGCTCTTCTAGCCCGAGCATATCTTGCAATTTCTCTTTATTAAGCACCTGAATTTTCTCAGTAATTTCCGGTATATTCACACTGGATAATATCGATAATTTATTTAATATCTCTAATCCTTTCTTTTTGACACATACTTTAACTTTAACATCTTTAACTTCACTAAATTGAGAGGTTACTTTAAAGGCCAAATCCTCAATGGCATTAAGAGAGATAAAAACTTCTCCATCAGGATTTTTAAAAACTATGGTTCTTTCTTTTTGGCTCTTTTTTGCTCGCAAACGTAGAAAATTCATAGCTATCAAAAATATTCCTATCAAGCCAACTATAATTGTTAAATTATTTGAAGCATATATTTTATTCAATTGTATCGTTATATCAGTAAGGTTAACTAACCTTATAGAAATAGCTAAAAGAAAAACACCAATAACAAGAGAAATCAATACATGCAGCACCGTGATAAATCCTACTACTAATCTCATCTTTTACCCCCTTTAATGAACAGACCTTGACACCTCTGGTGTTAAGGGTCTGTGGACTTCATTTTAACGAGCACATAACTTAGAGAGTGATAGCGAAGCTAAGTTATAAGTGCGA
>CAYOMG010000143.1:0-3182 GCA_964404995.1 uncultured Planctomycetia bacterium
GCTGCGAGGTTGAAGGAATGGAAAATAGTCGGCACTCGTCTACTTGCCTTCGCATTTATTATGCCGCCCATTCATGGAATCGCGGGAGTACTTCTGGGCACTTTGGCAGGACTGAGCGTGGGCGGAGCGACTATGCTTGGTGTGCTTGCTGGGAGTGCTTCATATATCTCAGCGCCGGCGGCGATGAGGGCAGCGATCCCAGAGGCGAATCCATCTCTCTCGCTCACCGCATCGGTGGCCTTAACCTTTCCCTTTAATATCATTATTGGTATCCCGCTTTATTATACGGTTGCCAGGATGTTAGGATGAGAATCAACTCTGGAGGGGGGTGCGGTGGGTAAAGGAATTTTTATTGTTGGCACTGATACTGAGATAGGTAAGACGGTTATTACTGGGTTGTTAGCCGCTGTTTTGAGAAAACAGGGGATTGAAGTTGGAGTGATGAAGCCGGTAGCCAGTGGAGGCATCCAGACTGCAGGTGGATTGATTTCAGAAGATGCAATTTTCCTTAAAGAGGCGGCTCAAGTAACGGATGACTTAAGGAGGATAAATCCATATTGCCTAAAAAACCCTATGGCACCGGGGATGGCTACAAGAATAGAGAAGGTAGATGTAAAATTTTCGCTAATAGCCAAAGCTTATAAATATTTAACTGATAGACATGAGATGGTGCTGGTGGAAGGAGCAGGGGGATTGATTGTGCCTCTTACCCAGGATTTACTGACCAATATTGATGAGATTAAGATGCTGAATATTCCCGTTATTATTGTTGGCCGGGCAACATTAGGGACAATTAATCATACCTGCTTGACGGCGCGGGTGTTGCAACAGGAGGGAGTTGAGGTTCTGGGGATTATCCTGAATCGTTATCAGGAGAGGGGAATAGTTGAGGAAACCAATCCCGGAGTTATTGAAGAGATAAGCGGGCTAAAAGTCTTTGGGGTTATTCCAGGGATAGATGGCATATGCTTAAATCCTCCACGATTAGGCAGAGGCAGCGAGGTTTTGGAAGAGAATCTGAAGTCTTCGTTGTGGAACCGTCTTGAAGAAATGGTCAGAAATGAATAAAGTAGCAGTAATAGGATTTGGATTAACCGGGAGAGCGGTAGTTAATTTTCTTTTGAGAAAGAAGGCAAAAATTAGTGTATTTGATGAAAAGAGTTGCAAAGAATTTGGAGGTATTGAGAGCTTAAGGAAAAAAGGGATAGAATTTAATTTCGGTCCATTTAATTTTAAGAAGATTGCTGAAGCCCAACTCGTTATAATGAGTCCGGGGATAAGTATTTTTAAATTTCCTGAATTCAGAAAATTGGAACAACCCAACAGAGAGGTTATCTCTGAAATTGAGCTGGCATTTAGATTTTTAAAAGGAAAACTCATCTGTGTAACTGGAACAAATGGAAAATCTACAACCGCCAGCTTAGTGCATCACCTTTTCAGTACTGCCGGAAGAAAAAGCTTCCTTTTAGGTAATATTGGCACTCCATTTATCAGCGCAGTTGAAAATATAGGACCTGAGGAATATGCGGTAGTAGAGGTATCTTGTTTCCAGTTAGAGTATGTAAAAACATTTAAACCCGACTATATTATTTTAACCAATATAACTGTCGATCATCTTGACCGTTACCCTTCAATGAAGTCCTATATAGAGATAAGGAAAAATATCTTCAAAAATATTGAAAGGGAGGATAAAGTTATTTTGAACTTTGACGACCCAATAACTAAAAAAGATTTCTCTACTTTATCTAAGGGTTGCATCTATTGGTTCTCGCGTGAATCAGAAGTTTCTGTCGGCACTTTTATTAAAGATAATAATTTTGTCTTTTGTGACAATAAAAAGGAGAAGTCTTTTTTCAATCTTTCAGATTTTTCCCTCTTAGGAGTTCATAATATAGAAAATGCCTTAGCCGCATCTCTGCCTCCTATATTGGAAGACATAAACATAGAGCTTATTCGAGAAGGAATGGAAAGCTTTTTAGGTTTAGAGCATCGCATGGAGTTTGTAACCAGCGTTGCCGGGGTAGATTTTATTAATGACTCTAAAGCTACTAATGTGGATGCTGTATTAAAAGCAGTATTAAGCTTTAATTCTACTTCAAATTTTACCTCAGGAAAGATAGTTCTGATAATGGGAGGAAAAGATAAAGGTGGGGACTTTTCTTTGTTAAAATCTTTATTAAATGGTACCATGATACAAGCACCATATCTGGCACGAGCGGATACAAGCACCCTTATGGGCACAGGTAAACTCCGTAGGATGCTTGCTACCCAACGGGGTAAAGTTGAGCTTATAGTATTAATTGGTGAAACTACTTCCAAAATCTCTAGTCAGTTAAACGGAGCAGTTCGGATAGAGAAGGTCCGTAGTCTGAAAGAAGCAGTGAGGGTATCTTTTGATGAAGCAAGGCCCAGAGGGGTGGTGTTGCTGTCTCCAGGTTGTGCCAGCTTTGATATGTTTGATAGCTTTGAACAGCGTGGAGAGGTTTTTAAACAGGAGCTAATACGATTGAAAGAAAGGTATGAGAAGGAGTAGCAGACTTTAGTCTGCGGTATAAATGGAAGAGATATTAAGGAAGCTTAAAACCGGTAAAATTACCGTAAAGGAAGCTGAAGCTCTCTTAGAGAAGAGCTCTTTTGACAAATTTAAACTTAAATTTGTGGATAAATTGGCGCGGTTAGATATTCACCGCAAAGATAGAGTTGGTATTCCAGAGGTTATTCTTGCTGAAGGTAAAAAAACATCCTGGGCAGTTAAGCTTATAATAGAGATGGTTAAAGAAAAAAACAGGGCAATAGTTACCCGTGTAAATTCAACTCTTATTAAGAAGATAAAAAAATCTATTCTCCCAGGATATACTATTAAAGTCTATAATGAAGCTCGTATGATTATAGTAAAGAGGAAGGGATATAAAGTGGTCGAAACCGGTGGGAAAATTGGACTAATTGCCGCCGGCACTTCTGATCTTCCCGTGGCTGAGGAGGCGCGAGTTTTTGCTCAGGAGCTCGGCTGTAAAGTTTTATATGCATATGATGTTGGTATTGCTGGAGTGCACAGGGTGCTCGAACCACTTGAAGAGATGCTCGCCAAAGATGTAGATGTTATTATTGTAGTAGCAGGAATGGATGCCGTTCTTCCTATTACTGTTAAGGGTCTGGTGAATTTACCGGTTATTGGTGTGCCC
>CAYOMG010000144.1:0-1917 GCA_964404995.1 uncultured Planctomycetia bacterium
CCAGGGTTTCGAGAATAGCGAAAGGCTAAGCAAGCAAGAACCGTCCCCACTTGCGTCCCCACTTGCCAAAAAGATGTTTTTGTGCGTGTTGGCAAGGGAAAAAGAGGGTTAAAATATATTCTGATTTTGCATCAGAAAAGTGCAAAAGATGTGCAAAAAGAAGTGCAAAAAAGTGATTAAAGTTAGAGATAGCCAAATGAAACCCGATTCGTAAATTCGTAGATAAATAACAATGAACATCTTTCCAGTAATAAGTGTGATAATCACTACCAAGAATGAAGAAAAGAACATCGCCAACTGCCTTGAATCCATAAAGGTGCAAACATATCCTCAAGGAAAAATTGGTAAATTATACTTGACAGATTTCACCAAAAATAGTAAACTACACTCTACGCTATTAGCGGGGCCTTTATGATAGAAAAATTTGTAGAAATCCATTTATCCCTTGTTAAAGAGGTAGAAAAACTACCTTATAGAAGATACCTTTTTGAAAAAATAAATTGGGGTAATCATTTCATAGGGATTACCGGGGCAAGAGGGGTAGGTAAGACCACCATGCTTTTACAGTATTATCTGCATGATTTTAAAACCCCTCAGGATTGTCTATATCTTTCTGCAGATAATATAAATGTGATCAATAGAGGCTTGTATAATATAGCCGAGGAGTTTTTTAAATTTGGAGGAAAAGGTCTTCTTGTAGACGAAATTCACAAATACCCTGATTGGCAAATAGAATTGAAGAATATCTATGATGCTTTTCCTAAAAAGAAACTAATATTCTCAGGAAGTTCAAGCATAAATCTACTAAAAGGTAAAGGCGACCTTTCCCGCAGGGCAGTTTTTTATAATTTAAGAGGGCTTTCTTTCAGAGAGTACTTAATCCTGCGCCTAAATAAACGATTTCAACCCGTTGAGCTTAAAGATTTATCCAAAGAGCATATAAAATTAGCAGATAAAATTGGTTCGCAACTTCCTGTTCTAAAATATTTTAGAGAATATCTAAAATTTGGTTATTATCCCTTTTTTAAAGAAGGACTTGAGCCATTTTATAACAAATTAAGTAATGTGATAGAAAAAATATTCTACGAGGATATACCCTCACTTTTTAATATTAAACACTCAACAATTTATAGCTTAAAAAAACTTTTTTATCTTGTAGCCACATCTCAGCCTTTTACTCCAAACATCTCCAGGATAAGTTCACAATTAGGAATTTCCAAGGAATACATTTATACCTATATTGAGGAACTACAAAAAGCAGGTCTATTTATTTTGCTCTATCCAAAGGCAAAGGGATTTAGCTTATTGCGTAAACCCCAAAAGATATATTTAGAAAACAGCAACCTTTTTTATCTTATTGAACAAGAGAAAGGTTTTACCGTAGAGAAGGGAAGTATTAGAGAAACATTCTTCCTAAATCAGGTAGGGAGTTTAAGAAAACTATATTATTCTGATAAAGCAGATTTTATAGATAACAAAGGAGAATTATTTGAGGTTGGAGGCAAAGAGAAGAAATCCAGTTATTCTCCGGATATCTTTTTGGCGATAGATGATATAACGGCAGGTTTCAGAAACAGGATTCCTCTATGGCTTTTTGGTTTCCTTTATTAAGAAAGGAAGGTACTACACCGCAAAGGAAATCGAGTCTGAGGAAAAAGAGTGCTTTGTAGGAGAAATTTTAAGTTCTTTCTCTATAGCATATTGATAAAAGAGGGAAACTTTACTCAAAGTCGGAGAAGGTAAGCGAAATATGCGTTATACTTTGCTAAATTACGCAAAAAACAAGGGGGGAGCCTGCCTTCACCTTTCAGTCCCCTCTCCCTGTGGGAGAGGATTAGGGTGGGGGATGGGGGTGAAGATTCCCTGTAGTCGGACTCGTCTCTGAGCCCAACGAGTAGCAGGGGTGAGCTTTAGAGA
>CAYOMG010000144.1:1927-3154 GCA_964404995.1 uncultured Planctomycetia bacterium
TAACATTAAGAGAAATAGGAGAGCTTTTTGGCGGACTGAGTGAATCCAGGGTTTAGAGAATAGCGAAAAGCTAAGCAAGCAAGAACCGTCCCCACTTGCCGTCCAGAGCGATTTGAAGACATTCAAGTTTGGAAAATAAATACATACGCCGAATATATCAGTTTAGAGGGGGTCAGTTTAAAGACCCTAGGATTTTACACAGGAGAGTAAAGATCTAATGCCGAAGGTATTAATTTTTGCAGGAGCTAATGGGACCGGAAAGACTACTTTGGCAAATGAAATTGTTGAGCGCAAGTCCAGATTTATCAATGCAGATCACATTATGGACAGAAAAAAGGTATCTTCTGTAAAGGCAGGTAAGGAAACCTTAAGATTGATCGATAAATCCATATCGAAGAGGATAAACTTTTCTTTCGAAACAACTATGGCTGGCTTAGGACTTTTGAGAAGGTTTAAGAAGTTAAAGCAAGGGAAATATAAAGTCGTGATTTTTTACTTATTTGCATATCCTGTAGAACTTTTAGTTGAGAGAGTGAAGGAACGTGTAAGAAAGGGAGGGCATCCTGTTGTATATAAAGATATAGTAAGACGTTACTATAGGAGTGTAAGAAACTTCTGGGATATATACCGTTTTTACAGTAATGAATGGGTTATTATTAACAATAACGAATTTAAGTATGAAAATATTGTTACAGGAAGCAAGGGTAAGTTTTATATAATCGATCCTATTAAATTTGGAGAGTTTGAGGAGGTACTGCAATATGGCAAAGATAAAAAATAGCAAGACATCATTACCTATTCATATTCATAAAGATTTTACAGAAGTAATGTCCAAAGCCTGCAAGGCATCATACGAAGTATTAGAAGAAAACAAAAAATTAGGAATTCCAAGTCCTTTTTCTTTAAGAGGAAAAATATATTATTTTATGCCAGATGGCAGGATAGTTTTAAAGGAGCAGAAAAAAAGAAAGCATAAGAAGGCAGTAGAAGGCTCAATAGGGCAGAAGTGATAGTAGTAGGGGTGAAGCTTGCTCACCCGGCTTGCTGACCTCTGTAGGGGTCGGATTTATCCGACCCGATGATTACATCCACAAGCCCTCTACACACTAAAAAGAAGAGAGCGGGGCGCAGGAAAAAAGAGAAATAATAAAGGGGAATAAGAAATATGGGAAACCCCAGTACTGTCCGATTATAACTCAAACAATAACAACTGGTTATGGTCTTCGG
>CAYOMG010000145.1:0-216 GCA_964404995.1 uncultured Planctomycetia bacterium
ACCTATAACTGCTATCTTCAATAATTTCTTTTTCTTAGCCTGCAGCTTGTATCCTGTATCCTGTATCCTGTATCCTGTATCCTGTATCCCACAGCGCAATTCCCGGTCAGCTACAAACCTTTCTAACGCACCAATTGCTACTGGTTCTCCCTTTTTAGAAAGAATACAAACTTTTTCACACAAATCTTCCTGTGGACAAACTCTCCCACATATAGC
>CAYOMG010000145.1:226-3134 GCA_964404995.1 uncultured Planctomycetia bacterium
ATTATTTTTTTGTTTTATAAGTTGGATTGCTCTGTTAAATTCTTTATTTTTTATATGATTAATAAAACCCGGAATATCTATATCCACTGGACAACCATTAACGCATAAAGGGATTTTACACCCAATACACCTTTCTGCTTCTTTTATTGCTTGGCTTTCACCAAAACCTAAAGTAACAGAATTAAAGTTTCTAATCCTCTCGCAAGCCTTTTGAGTAAGCATTTTCTGACGCTGTTTCAACATAGTTTCCTCATTGTTGACTGTCACCTTGTCTTGTAAACGTAATGTTCTTGTTTCTCAAAAAGTTTCAGCCGAGAAATCAACTCATCAAAATTCACTTTATGGGCGTCGAATTCTGGCCCATCAACACAAGCAAATTTCACCCTGCCTCCAACTTCTACTCTGCATGAGCCACACATTCCACATCCATCTACCATTACTGGACTAAGGCAAGCCCTTGTTGGCACATTATATTTTTTAGTTATCCCTGCAGTCTTTTTCATAACTATTGTAGGTCCAATTACATAAGCCAAATCAAATTTTTGTTTTTTTAGAATGTTTTCTAATACATCTGTCACATAACCTTTTATTCCGTAAGAGCCATCATCTGTGGTTATATATAATTTTTTGCAATATGGTCTAATTTCATCTTTTAATATGAGCAGCTTTTTATTTCTTGCACCGAGCACAGCTACTATTAAATTCCCTTTCTTACTCAATGCCTCAATTACTGGATACACCTCCGCAATACCAACTCCTGCACCTATTACTAAAACTTCTCCATATTTTCTTATCCGGGCAGGCTTTCCTAAGGGGCCCGCCACATCCTGAATATAATCACCAGTATTTAGAGTTCCTAATTTAGCAGTGCTTTTACCCAATTCCTGAAAAATAAGTCTTATAGAACCGTTGGGAGGGGAATTGGCAGAAATTGTCAGAGGAAATCTTTCGCCAAATTTATCAATTCTTAGTATAACAAACTGTCCTGGTTTCGCCTTTTTTGCTATGAAAGGTGCTTTTATTTCTATGCTTTTAATACCAGGACCTAAAATTTCTTTTTTTATTATCTTAGTCATAATAAATCCCGCACTTTTCTGCGGGCTGAATTTGTTAAAGCGATCTTCTTGATACCACGATATCAGGAAACGACAATTATATTATAACCAACTATTGCTTTGTGACATTAGTTATTGCTGTGAAAAATCCAAAATCCCAATACTACCAATACTACCAAATAAATCCCAAACTCAAAATCTCAAAGTTTAGACTTGGGATTTGGAAATTATTTTGCCTGCCTGCCGCAGGCAGGCCCGCCGTAGGCGGGCAGGGATTTGGTAGTATTTTCATCGGTTATCTACAATTAATGTCACGATGTAGTAGTGCATTGTGACATTAGTTCGTTTCTCTACTCATGAGATGTAGAGTTTATACACTCCGACGGGCTCAATGAATTGAGCCCCTACATTTTAGGTAAACGGATTTTTGGAACATAGCACTAGTGAACTCACTTAAAAACATCTATCCCTAAGATTTCCTTTTGTATGCTATTTAATTCTTTTATTCCCTTTTTGGCTAAATCTAAAAGTATATTTAATTTATTATTATCAAAAGGGGAACTCTCTGCGGTCCCTTGTATTTCTACAAATTTACCCTCTCCTGTCATAACTACATTCATATCTACCTCAGCCTTAGAATCCTCTTCAAAAGTAAGGTCCAATAAACACTCATCTTTTACTATCCCGCAACTAATAGCAGCCACAAAATCTTTCACTGGTATTTTATCAAAAACTCTATCTTTTTTTAATTTACTCAGGGCATCAATCAGAGCAATAAATCCACCTGTAATACCTGCAGTCCTGGTTCCTCCATCAGCCTGTAATACATCACAATCAATCCATATAGTTCTTTCCCCTAAATAAGCTAACTCCGTTACTGCTCTCAGGCTTCTCCCGATTAACCTCTGTATCTCAAAACTTCTTCCATTAGGCTTTCCTCTTGTAACACCTCTTATATTTCTTTCTCTGCAAGCTCTCGGAAGCATATCATATTCTGCTGTAACCCAGCCTGAGCCTGTCCCTTTAATAAAAGATGGGACTTTCTCTTCTGTAGAGGCAGTACACACAACCCTGGTATCACCCACTTCAATAAGACAGGAACCTTCCGCATATTTAATGAAATTCCTGGTGATTTTTACCTCTCTTAGTTTATCATTCGCTCTTCCATTCTTTCTGAGCATAAGTAAAGCTCCTATTTAAAATTCTATTATTCTACTTTAAACTTTTACCACATTATGTATTTAGTTACAAGAGGATTTTTTAAAAAAGGTGGGAATGATACAATAGATCGTTACCTCCTAGAAAGAAGATTTGAGCAAAGGGGTAAGGATCTATTGACCGTTCCCTCTTTCACAAAATACACAGATGCACACAGATACCGACGAAATATCTGTGTGAATCTATGGTTTTATCTGTGTTCATCTGAGTTTTGTGAAGCCCTATTGTTTTATCAATTAAAAGATACCATAAAATTTTTCCCATACTTTGCAGAGATAATTACCCATTAGTATCCGTGTTCATCCGTGATACAAAAAAAGCCTAATCCAGCATTTGCCAGATTAGGCTTATATATTATATATTAGAAAATAATCAAATTTTATTTTATGTCAAATACATTAAATATTTCATCACCTAAAATCAACTGAAAAGGACCAAGAACTCTATCATCAACAGAGTTAGCAATATCTTGAAATTCTGGTGTAGCAACAAGTCCCCCAAATACCTCTGAAGTGAACCTTTCGGGCAAATATATACCACCTACTTCTACCACGGTTACAAATTCATCTACTTCCGCCAATAGGGCGTTCATTTTTTTAACCACAATAGTACGACCCTCGAGCTGTTCAAATTCT
>CAYOMG010000146.1:0-3099 GCA_964404995.1 uncultured Planctomycetia bacterium
GGGGAATAGAAGTAAGCACCGAGCAAGTAAAGGAAGGTGGGTATTCAGGAAGGTGGGCAAACCATCCGGAAAACAAGGTTATTTCTCTCTCCGTTCCTCCCTTGCCCGGCGACTGGAGCGGATACGACCTTCTTTCTTTCTGGGTATACTCAGAGGTAGCCAATGATGCCGGGGTAACATTAACAATTACTTCTGAAAATGAGGAGAAAGAAGGGTGGGATTATTATCTGTATAATAGGATCACAATAAACTGGACTGGCTGGAAGAGATTTGAGATTCCATTTCATGAATTTGAAATAGTACGCAGCCCAGTGGGATGGCAGAAGATAGATAGGATGTCATTTTATGCCCATGGCTGGGGACATGCGCCGAAAGAAGATACAGTTTTGTATTTAGATAAAATGGAATTAATAAAACTACCCCAAAAAACAATAATGAAGGAAGTTAATCCCAATACTCTTTACAGGTTATCAGTGATTAAACAAGGTGTTCCGATAGGTATTGAGGTGAGCTGGCTTGATGAAGAAAAAACCCCATTGGAGGGTCGGATTACCCTAGCTTCCTTTGTTAACATAAACGAGGAAGCTTTTGAGGAATGGCATAGAAAGTATGTTTCTTTCCCGCAGGCAGCATACGCTGAGATAGTGATAACATTTGGCGGGGTTGATGTAGATATAAAGGAAATTGGTTTTATTGAAAAGGTAAAAGGAGAACCATACCATTACGCCCAGGTTATTAAGGAAAGATTAATATCTCTTTATACCTTACCCGGGATTACAATGGATGATATTAAAAATACGGAGTTGCTTTCGAGTATTCACCTAATGGATGAATGGGTTGAGAAATATTTAAAAATGCAGGTAATGGACCCTTCAAGTGATGTCTTTGGTTCATTTGGAAGAGTTAAAGATATTAATCACTCAGATATATCCTTTGGTGCATGTTTTTTTCATCGGCCTCTAATGATGGCAAGAGCTTATGTATCTCCATTCTCAAAATTTTATCGTGATCCCAAGCTAATTCGTCGGATTGAAGCCGCACTTACTTTTGGGAAACAGTTCATAAAAGTTGGAGGACCAAGACCTAATAACTGGTGGGCCTGGGATGTTGGAATTCCCAAGAGACTTGCGCCGATTCTCCTCTTAGTTGGAGACAGACTGGATGAGAATTTGTATAACGAATTGATTCTGGCTTTGTACGATCTTGGATACAACGCTGTCAGCCTGGGATTTGCTCCTGATAGGATGATTCCGCGGAGAGCACGGCCCTGGGCGATTCATTTTGCTCTGGTATTGGGAGTATTGAGAAACGATAGGGATTTGCTGAGATATGCTCAGGCAGCTCAGGAGATGATGAATACTATAAGACCTTGGGGGTGGGGTATTCAACCAGACGGCACTTACCAACACCACGGCCCTGGTCTCCAATTTGGGTATGTCCTAGCGCATCTTTGTGGTACAAGCCGACATATTTATCTCACTAAAAATACTCCCTATTCTTTATCTGAAAACGCCCTGAATAATTTTTTTAAACTTTTTGACTTTGCCGGATGGAATGTTTATCGAGGCAGGATAAGTCCCTATACGCTCGGAAGAGGTATTACTAGAGCCAGCGGACTTTATCATCGTTGGGCGCTAATATCAGCTCTTCGTTTACTGGCGGCGGGAATAGAGGATAAACAAACTGAGACTAATGCAGTTGCCGCTCTATTTGATTTCGAGAGAGGGATGGGAGTTCCGTTTTACACTACCGGTTTAGAAGCATTTTATTTATGGCAAAAGGTGGAAGAAAGGATAAAAAAACATAAGGAAAACCCACCTATACTGGAAGGGGTGCGTTTTTATCCTTACTCGGACTATTTAATTGCCCGTAATGAAGATTTTTTTGCCGGTATTCGCCTGAGTTCAACCAGGACTGTCGGATGGTTTAGTATTCACAATGAAAACTTCAGGGGGCATTATTCCGGAGAAGGGACCATCGCCTTAATGACGGACGGAAGTGAATATTCTTCGGAGATTCTCATTACTCAGCCCTGGGATAATTTAAGTGGAATTACCCGGGTGTTGGGATTACGGCCATATCCACCACACACTCGCCGCGGGCAATCAACTTTTGTCGGAGGGGTAGCTTTAGGGAATGCGGGAGCTTGTGGAATGAAATATTTATTGAGCCAGGACGGCAAAAGGGTTGCGGCTAGAAAAAGTTATTTTGTCCTCAATGATATTATCGTGGTAATGGGCTGCGGGATAAATGCCTCTGGCACGGATTCACCGACAGAGACTATATTGTTGACCCTTCCCCTGGAGGAAGATAACGATCGTTATTTTCTTGATGGTAAAGAAAAGATATTTCAGGAAGGGACAATTGATTTGTCAGGGAAGAGTACTTTCCACTATCGTAATATCGGGGTAATATTTTATGACAAAGAAAACATTTTCTTAACCACCGAGACCAGAACTAAGGATAGTAGCTGGATAACCGTGCGTTATGGCTATAGGCCGGGAGTAGAACTTACCAGGCGTTTTTTTAGTTTAAAGGTAAATCATGGGTTAAATCCGGCTGATGGCCGGTATGCTGCTATTATTTTGCCGGCCTGGGAATTTGATAGATTTTTAGAAGCAAGCAAAAAGCTGCCTGTGGAAATTGTCAGCCAAACGGAGGATATACATGCCGTTAAGACTATTGATGGCAACTATGCCGTTGCCGTTTTCTTTAGCGGAGGGGATAGCCGGATAGGAGGATTAAACAAGCCGGGTTATTTTATGTGGAAGAAAACCGGGAAGACTCTTACTGTGGGGTTATTTTTAGCTGAAGGTGGTGAGGTAACCGTAAAGTTACCGTTTAAGGTTAATAAAAACAAATTGCCCGAGACGGTTAAGTTGAAAGAAATAAAGGATGATGTCTCTGTATTGATCGTAAATGTAAAGGAAAGAAGGCAGCTAACATTCTCAGTTGAATTAGTAGAGAAGTATTAAGAGGCGGTATTTAGTAATGATTTACTGGTAGATGAAGAGGAGATGAAGAAATGAGAAGAAGAAATCGGGTAATTAGTTCTTGTTGCGGAAAGGATTTTAGCAAAAAGGGCGCGAGAAGATGAAT
>CAYOMG010000147.1:0-2324 GCA_964404995.1 uncultured Planctomycetia bacterium
AAATAAATCCTTATACTGACCCTTTGACTAACAGCACAAAAAACCAGGCAGGTAAATATAGAATTAATCTGCCATTTCTTTTCTCTTCTTTTAATAAATCCTTAGTTACCACTATGGCAACCTTTTGTTTAAAACTCTCTAAGAATTTTAACAGGCCCTTTAAATCTGAGGGATCAATTTTATTTTTATACTTTACTTCTATGGGAATAAGGTTTTCTTCGAGCTTCAAAACAGTATCTATTTCATAATTATTTCGGTGGTAATATAATTCCTCACCAACCAAATGGCCGGCTACAACCGTCTCAGCCGCTTTGCCTAAATTGGGGTTACAGGAAAGATGCATAAGACCAGGGTCGGATAAATAGCACTTCTCCATCTTTCGAATTCGGGATTCAATAGTTTTAGAATACCTCTTAAGTTTGAAAATTAAATAAGCTCCCTTTAGATATTCAATATATTTTTCTGTATATTCACGACTTAACTTCAGAGAATTGGCAATATTAGAGATATTTAAAAGCTCTGAAGAGTGTTCAGCGAGGTACAAAAATAGATTTTCTAAAATAAAGGGCTTTTTAATTTGATAAAGGTCAACTAAATCCCGATAGATAACTTTCTCAATTACATCCTCCCTTAAGAGTTTTGTCCACAAAATCTTCTCTCGCACCTTAAAAAGATGGGGAAAACCTCCTTTATCCAGGTACTCCTCCCAGAGAATCTTGATTTGAGTCTCATAAGGAATAAGGCCATCCCGGGAAGGCAGCCCCTTAAAACCAAAGCTTTCCCTGAGCAGGTCAATTTCCTTTTTAAGCTTTTCATCCCTGAGGTGGTAATTGAGATATTCATAAAAGCTAAAAGGCAGAATAATCTCTTCCACTGTTCGGCCGGCTAAGGACTCAGAATTTCTCTTAATCAAGGAGGCAGCTGAGCCGGAAACAATGAATTTAATTGGATATTTCTTATCAAAATACTTCTTCAAGTAAAGCGACCAATCTTCAAGAAATTGTATCTCGTCAAGGAAGAAATAGACCTGCTTCTCTTGGGATAATATTTTTTTGACCAATTCCTGATAAGTCTTGACAATCCCATCAAAATCCTGGCGTGCCTCGCGGTCTTCAAAAGAAAGAAAAAATATGTTCTCTGAGGCAACTCCATTTTTCAGGAGATGATTGATCATCTGATATAAAAGGGTGGTCTTACCGACACGCCTTGGTCCTTTAATGACTAAAATTCGGTCTAAGGCGAGGTAAGAAAGAAGGCTTTTTAGAACCGGACGTTCGTAGTCTGCGAGAAGCTCTTCTGATACTCCCTGCCCTGTCCACCAGGGGTTATGGAAATAAACAATCTCTTTCAGTTTCTCTAAATCCACCATTTCTACTCCAGTTTACATCTTTCTTAGTTTTTTGTCAAGCAGACTTTACAAAAATGTTATCAAGAAGCTAAAATACCTCCTGCTACTTCTTCCAAAAAATCAGCTTCATTGTTTCACGAATTCCCCTCTCCCGTTACCTCACGCAAAGGCGCAAACATAGAAAATAGGGACAGGTTCATTTTTATGTTAAAAATAGGGACAGCCAGCGAGATGAAAAATGAACCTGTCCCTATTTTTCCTTTGACTATTCCTTCGTATTACCCAGTTCTACGGGAACACCCTTCGTCAGGAAAGATGGCACATGGACCTTTTGCACAAAATGATCCTCTCATTGCCCGAGGTCAGAACGGCTATCCTGAGAGACGAAACCGCTGGCATCCTCCAGGAGTTTCTCAAGTTCAGGCACTTCCACCGGTACTACTTTGAATTTGACTACGACTGGGACAAACTGAATTTCCTGAAGAAGAAATTCCAGGATGTACGTCCGCTTGTAAAACAAGACCTGACCGGCTTTGCTGATTTCCTGCGCCGACTGCGCAACCCCGCCGCCTCTTCCTAAATTTTTTGTCTAAAAATCTATCGAGTAACGATGTGGCTTGGATATTAAGCCGAATAGGCATTACCCTCTGCTCCCTCCTCCAAAAAATCGGCTTCATCAAACACGAGCTAGGCATATAAAGCTGGCTCATTGTGAAAAAAGCGGGTAGTTTTCAAATCCCCCTCAGTCCCCCTTTCTCCAGGGGATAGTTTACCACGTTCTAAACCGCAATTATAATTGTCGCTAAACATCTTTCTTTAGGTGAATAAGAGAGTTTTATTGTGGTAGTAGGTTTTAACAGAAGAAAGCTGTAGGTTTACTTCGAGGCCAAGAAAAATAATGGTCGGACGGATAGTAGGGAAGCGTTTACGCATCGGGCTCAATGGTGTCTATAAAATCTTTCACAGTTACAATAGG
>CAYOMG010000147.1:2334-3084 GCA_964404995.1 uncultured Planctomycetia bacterium
ATACCCTCAAATATACCTAAGTCAAGAAGGTGACTATCTCCAGAAACAATATAATCAGCCTTTACTGTTAGAGCACACGCAAGAACTTTATTGTCATCAGGATCATCTTTAACTACATTAAGCCTTATTATATCAGGCAGCACAATAGCAAATTTTTTTATCGTACCCACAGCCCGCTCTATCTCTTCGTCTTTGAGATTGTATTTATTTCTTATGTGGGAATATCGCAAGACTCTTCCAAACTCTTCAACCATTTGCTCAGATATAACAACCAAAAAGGCACGCTCGTACCATAGCTGCAATAATCTCGCGGGATTGCCTTTTTTACTTATCACGCCACTTACAAAGAGATTTATATCAATAACTGCCTTAAGCACGTTTTTTCCTGACCGCTTGAATTGCCTTGCTTACATCCTTTTCTACTTCTTTAACAGGTACATCCGGCACTTTAGATCTAATCTTGTCAAAGATTTTAAACTGTTCCTCTCTTTCCTGGATAAACCGAGTATATTCATCCGCACTAAGTATGGCAATCATAGGGATTCCTGCCTTCTCAACTATAAAGTGGTCCCCTTTTTTAAAAGACCTTTTCATAATCTCTCCCAGGTGTACTCTTGCTTCCACAGCAGGTATTACTTTTGCAGCTGCCATCGTTTCCTCCTTTCGTTAATCAGAGCTAATCAACATTAATCAATCCTACTTAAAGTATACATTGCAAAAGAAAATTTGTCAAGAACCTCTTATCCCTTA
>CAYOMG010000148.1:0-3045 GCA_964404995.1 uncultured Planctomycetia bacterium
CGTTAATTTGTTGGGTAAATTCATTTTGGTGAGACTGCTGAAAAATTCCTAATTTTAGGTCAGAGACATCTACATGTTTTTAGAGTTTTCCAGCGTTCTATTAATATTCAATCAACTATACTCCCAACTAAGTCATATTCACAAGTGTCTTCAATCTTCACATTAACATAATCACCAGGAACAAATCTTTTCTTACTTTTCACCCCGTTAGAGACTTCTATTGCACTCTCTAAAGCTTTTGTGTCTCTAACGGGGTTTACAAAAACCTGGCCATCTACTTCAGGTGCATCATATTGAGTCCTGCCTACAAAAACTTCATCCTTCTCCCGACGATCAATAATTACCTTAACAGTCTTTCCGAAAAAACTCTTCAATTTTCCCATGGATATATTTTGTTGTGTCAGCATAAGCTGATGCCACCTCTTCTGTTTAATTTTCTCTGGCACTTGTGGTTTAAAATTATAAGAAGGCGTACCTTCTTCTCTGGAATAAACGAAACTTCCCATTTTATCAAATTTAAATTCCTTAACGAAAGAAAGCAATTCTTCAAAGTCTTCATCAGTTTCTCCCGGAAAACCTACTATAAGTGTAGTCCGTAAGTTAAGACCAGGGATTTTTTTTCTCAGATTTTTTATCAATGACTTTATTTTTTCGGGTTCTATTCCTCTTGCCATCTTTTTTAGAATTTTTCTACTTATATGCTGAATAGGAATATCTACATATTTACACACTTTAGGATTACTTGCGATTTTCTCTATAAGTTGTGGATATAACCCATTTGGATGTAAATATAATAACCTTATCCATTTAATATTATTTATCTCAGATATTCTTTCTACAAGCTCATGCAATCTGGGTCTCTGGTATATGTCTTTTCCATAAAGTGATATATCCTGACCAATTAAATTTATTTCAGAGAGCATCCTGTTTGTTGCACACATTTTTTTTACAGAATTAATCAAAGTTTCTATTTTTTGGCTTTTAAATTTTCCCTTAATCTTAGGAATGACACAAAAACTACAACTATGTGAACATCCTTCTGTAATCTTAAGATATGTATAATGAGATGGCGTAAGTCGCCACCTATTACATTCTCCATTCCAACTTGTCTCCATACCATGAACTGCAATGTTGGTGTGTGGGTAAACAGGCTTTTTGTTATTTAATATCATCTGGATAATCTCATCAAATCTATGATAAAAACCTACACCGCAAAAAGCATCCACTTCTGGAAATTTTTCTTCAAGTTCAGATATATATCTTTGGACGAGACACCCACAGACTATAATGTGTTTAATATATGACTCTTTTTTAAATTCGCAAGCTTTGATAATAAAATCGATAGATTCTTCTTTAGCATCTTTGATAAATCCACAAGTATTAATTACTAAAAAATCTAAACCTTTATGCATCTCTTCCATTATTATGAAACCCTTATTATGTAAAAGACCCAATGCTCTTTCAGAATCTACCAAATTTCTTGCACAACCCAATGATATTATACTCACTTTCATTCTGGTAGCTCCACTCCTTCATGCGTAATCAAAATACCTCTAACTACACCTTTACCCAATGAATCCAATTTTCTGCCATTTAGGTAAATTTCTATCTGCTCTGCTTTCCCTGTCCATATTTCAAAGTTCTTCTCGGCCTGCCATTCTTCTTTGCTACCTTTTGTTAATACATTTTGGAAAATTTTCCTTCCATCTACTTTTATTTGGAGCCAGACATCATTTTTTGTCTTTATAGTAAGCATTAAGGGTTGCATTCTTTCCGCAACATCTTCGGGTTGAAATATCTCAGGAGGTATTACTTCGGTCGGTTTAGGGATTTGCTCAGTAATTACTTCCTGTTTAGTAACTGGCCTATAAATAATATGTCGTATAAAATTTGCCACCAGATAAATAACTATAATAGCCAAAACTGATATTAAAAACACCTTAATTATAAAAAGAATTTTCATATAATCAAATCTTAACTTCTTTTTTTCTACATATAATAATTGTTCATTGACAGATTTGTGTACTGAATTATAATTTTCAATAATTGGTTGAGGTTCTAACCCAAGATATGAAGCATATTTTTTTATAAAACTCCTCACATATACATGGTTGGGTATTTTGTCAAATTCACTTTCCTCTAAAGCTTTCAGTATTTCTGGATGTATTTTAGTTTCTTTTGATACCTGAGCTAATGACAGCTTTTTCTTCTCTCTTATTTTTTTTAAATTATTCTCCATTTTATTCACTTATTTTCCTTAATGATTACCCTCGGCTTACTACCACGATAGGGGCCTACTACACCTTCCTCCTCCATCATGTCTACCAGCCTCGCCGCTCGAGTATAACCTAACCTTAATCTCCTTTGCAACATTGAAACAGAAGCCTGCTTGGTCTCCGTTACAACTTTTACAGCTTCATTATATAACTCATCTTTTTTCCAACCTCGATGAGTAGTTTTTGCTTCTTGTTTTTCTAATATTTTCCCTTCGTACTCTGGTTCTTTTTGTATCTTTATATATTTTACCACTTTTTCTATCTCTTCATCAGATACTAAAGAACCTTGTGCTCTGATAAGTTTAGAACTACCCGGTTTTAAAAATAGCATATCTCCTTTTCCTAATAATTTATCAGCTCCATTCATATCAAGAACCGTTCGAGAATCTACTTTAGAAGCAACTTTGAAAGAAATACGAGCAGGGAAATTAGCCTTTATCACCCCGGTTATTACATCTACCGAGGGGCGCTGAGTGGCAAGAATCATATGTATCCCCACTGCACGAGACAATTGAGCAAGGCGAACTATTGTATCCTCAATCTCCTCTGCAACCATACTCATTAGATCTGCCAACTCATCCACAATTATTACTATATATGGCAAAGATTTTAAATCCTCATTTAGAAAAAGTTCGTTATTCTTAAATTTCCGGTTATAAATTTCTATATTTTTTACACCACATTTGGCAAACAGATTATAACGCTCTTCCATCTCTTCTACCACCCATTTAAGACTAGCGGCTACTTTCTTTGGTTGGGTTACCACAGG
>CAYOMG010000149.1:0-3039 GCA_964404995.1 uncultured Planctomycetia bacterium
AATCATCTGGAATGGATTGATATAAATATAGTTTAAATTCCCCATAATCTGTTGGTAAATAAGTTAGAGCAACTTTTTTGATAAGTTTTTCAAATTTCCTTCTATATTCTATAAGGTCTTTAATAGTACATATCTTAAAGTTGTATCTTTTGGCAAATTTAATTAGCTCTTCCGTCCGGGACATTGTTCCATCTTCACCAATTATTTCGCAAATTACACCTACAGGATATTCGTTGCTAATTTTCAAAAGATCTATACAAGCTTCAGTATGTCCTGCTCTAACTAATACTCCTCCATCTCTTGCTATTAAAGGAAAAATATGTCCGGGTTTTATTAAGTCATCTGGCTTTGTCTCTGAATTTGCAAGCAATTTAATCGTTCTCGCCCTATCATGGCAAGATATGCCAGTAGTAATTCCTGTTTTAGCATCCACAGATATTCCCCATGCAGTTTTATAAATATCCTGTGCTTCCCGCGTCATTAAATAGAGATTAAGTTCCTTCAGTCTTTTGGATTCCATAGGCACACAAATAAGCCCACGAGCTTTAGAGACCATAAAGTTTATACTTTCCGGACTAACTCGGGAACCCGACATAAGCAAGTCCCCTTCATTTTCTCTATCTTCATCATCTATTACTATAACCATTTTACCATTTTTAATATCTTCTATAATTTCTAATATGGAATTAAATTTCATTTTTAATCACCTTCAATGAGCCAACAGACCCATGTTCACTCAGTAAGTCTATATTTTGTTTAATTATATCATATATCTCTAAATTGTCAATACTCTAACAGGCTCGCGAATTTGACTCACAAGACCGTGTCAATATCAGAGTGTCAATATCGGGGTTGACAATACTAAAATTATATATAAAATATTGTATATCATAAAACTAATATAGAAAACTATGGAAAAAGAAAATCTTAAAAATAAATTGGAAAAAACCCAAGCCGAACTCTTAATGCTTTATGAAATAAGTAACGCTATGCGTACTACGCTCAAATTAGATGAAATCCTTTATATAATTCTTACCGCAGTTACTGCGCATGAAGGATTGGGATTTAACCGTGCTATGCTTTTTTTAGTGAATCAAAAAAATAATACCCTTGAAGGAAAAATGGGAATAGGTCCACATTCAGCAGAAGAGGCATTAAAAATATGGAAGGATATTGAAGAAGAAAAAAAGACTTTGGATGATTTAATTTCGGCATATAAAGATTTTGACCAGCGACAAGATGCTACTTTAAATCAACAAGTAAAACAGATAAAATTACCTCTATCAGAAGAAAGTGGGGTAATAGTTCAAACTGCATTAGAAGAAATGAATTTTGAAGTTATAACAAAGTACGCTCGCGAAAAATTAGAACATCCATCTTTAAAACAACTAAATCTTGAATATTTTGTAACGGTTCCTCTTAAGGCTAAAGATAAAGTAATCGGTGTGATACTTGCAGATAATATATTTACTAAAAAACCTATAACTAAAGATGATATAAAAATGTTAACTATGTTTGCTAATCATGCTGGACTTGCTATTGAAAATTCACTATTGTATGAACAAACCAGGCAAATGGCTAATATGGATTCTTTGACTAAACTTTTCAACCATGGTTATTTCCATGATATTTTAACAGAAAAAATAAAACAGGCTAAAGATAAAAACCAATGCCTGTCATTGATTATGTTGGATATAGACAATTTTAAAAAATACAATGATAATTTAGGTCATCAGGCTGGCGATAAAACATTAAAAGAGATTGCTAAAATACTTAAAATGGTAGCTCGGGAACAAGACCTTGTGGCAAGATATGGAGGAGAAGAATTTTGCATACTGCTCGAAAATACTGTCAAAACACAGGCTTTTGCTTTAGCAGAAAGGTTTAGAAATAAAATTTGTGAATATGATTTTCCTCGCAAAAATATTCAGAATCTTACTATAAGTTGTGGAATAGCGACTTTCCCAAGCACTGCTCAAGATAAAGATATGTTAATTTTTAAGGCAGATATGGCTTTACTTTCAGCAAAAAAGGAAGGAAAAAATAGAAGTAAGATAACTAGTTAAAAAATCATTCTAAATGCAGATTCTCACATATCAAACACAGACGAACGCATATTTTTTATAAGAAATAATCAAGATACAAATTTGATTTATTTAGAGGCTATATAGCCTTACTCTCTGCAAACCTGACAGAAACTATCTTAGAAATCCCGGATTCTTCCATAGTTACACCATACATCACATCTGACATACTTATTGTCTTCTTATTATGAGTAATTATTATAAATTGAGATTTGTGCGTAAATTCTTTCAAGAGCTGATTAAACCTCGCCACATTAGCGTCATCTAAACTTGCATCTATCTCATCCAAGACACAAAATGGACTGGGTTTTACCTTAAACAAAGCAAAAAGTAAAGCTACAGCACAAAGAGTTTTTTCTCCACCAGATAATAAGGATATACCCTGGAGTTTCTTGTCAGGTGGTTGTGCAATTATATCTATACCTGATTCTAAGACATCACTTTCATCTACCAAATTCAGAGAAGCTCTTCCACCGCCAAATATCAGTCTAAAATAATTGTGGAACTCTTTTTGTACTTTCTGGAAAGTATCCATAAAAAGTTCTTTGGTTGTACAGTTAATCTTTTGTATCGCTTTATGCAAGGCTAACTTTGAATCTTCTAAATCCTTTCTCTGCTTATTTAAGAATTCAAATCTCTCATTTAACTCTTTATGTTCTTCTATGGCTAATAAATTTATCGCTCCCATTGAGTCTAAAATTTTCCTGATCTTTTCGATTTCAAAAAGTTCCTTCTCCTTTTCTTCTTGAGATAACCGTACCTGTTCAACAGGGGTATCTTTTAAAACTTTTTCTAAATAAATTTTATAGTCTTTTTTGACATTTTCCTTTATATTCTCCATTTTAAAAAATAATTCCCTAACATCAATATCAAATTTATTCAATTCATCTTTAAACAAAAAATATTCTTTTTGATAGCCATCTAATATAGCTTCTTTGCTTTGTATATCCAATAA
>CAYOMG010000150.1:0-898 GCA_964404995.1 uncultured Planctomycetia bacterium
GTATTAGCAGCTTTAGCTATTCCACAATATTTAAGAGTTGTAGCAAGGGGTAAATCTGCTGAAGCAATTACTAATATCGGGATTTTAAGATCTGCTCAGATTAGACATTTTGCAGAGTTTGCCGCAATTACAAGTGATCTTGGTAGGTTGGATGTAGAGAATCCTAATAACATTACTGGCACTAGATTTACATACTCTGTGAGGGGCATTAACCTGGAAGACATGGTTATTACAGCAACTCCTACTTGTCCTTCATTGATACCTCATATAGAAAAAGTAGAATATCCAGATGAAAGGCGTATGATAAGAGTGCACTTTAAGTAGTGTCAAATAAAATATGAAAGAATATGAAAACAACCACAGAGACCACAGAAACTATTTAAACCACAGATTACGCACCTGCCTGTCTCAGGCAGGTCTTAGGAGAAAAATATGGGGAAGAATTCAAGGGCTGTAAAAAAGACTGGGTTTACACTTCTTGAAATACTTATTGTCATAATAATTATAGGTGCTCTTGCTGCCATGGCTATACCATATTTTATAAGAACTGTTGAAGGTGCCAGGGCAAGAGAGGCTAAAGTAAATCTTAGATTGATTTATACAGGAGAAAAAATATACAGATTAGGTACGGGGTTCTATGTTACACTTGGTGATGTCAGTTTAATTAACAGGTGGCTTAACCTGGATATTCCTGAAAACCCTGATTTAAGACATTTTGATTATAGTGTGAGCGCTACTCGGAATACTTTTGTAGCTACTGCAATTAAAAATAGGAGCCCAAATATAGGGGAGAGGATTACTATTAATCAAGATGGTGTGCTCGATAAGGCAGGGTGGTCTCCCTAATCTTTCTACTCGCTATCATCTACCCTCTGCTCAAGATTTTTATGCTGATATG
>CAYOMG010000150.1:910-1514 GCA_964404995.1 uncultured Planctomycetia bacterium
AATATACAAGAGCTTCTAAGATATATGGTCGAGAAATGTGCGACCGATTTACATCTTACAACAGGCCTGCCCCCACAATTACGAATAGATGGAAGACTTGCTGTTACTGATTACTCATCACTCTCATCTCAAGATGTTCAAGATTTAATCTATCAGATATTGAAAAAAGAGCAGATAGAGATATTTGAAGAGAGTAAGGAGTTAGATACATCTTTCGGATTGCCTGGGGTAGGGCGTTTTAGGATTAATGTTTATAGACAACGTGGTTCAATAGCTGTTGCTATAAGATTTATACCATATATAGTCCCTACTATGGAAGAATTGGGACTACCTGAAATAGTGAAAAAATTTGCAGAGAGTCCAAACGGTTTAATACTTGTTGCAGGAGCTACGGGGAGTGGCAAATCTACGACACTCGCTTCAATTGTTGAATACATAAATAGTAAAAGAGAATGCCACATAATTTCCATAGAAGACCCTATAGAATATTTACATAAACATAGAAAGGCAACTATTAATCAGAGGGAATTAGGAAGCGATACGATATCTTTCAAGGAAGCCTTGAAACATGTATTCAGGCAAGATCCGGATGTAGTGCTAATTG
>CAYOMG010000150.1:1539-3013 GCA_964404995.1 uncultured Planctomycetia bacterium
TGGAAACCATACACGCAGCACTTACCTTAGCAGAGACTGGCCATTTGATTTTGGCTACACTACATACAATAGATGCAACTCATTCCATAAGCAGAATTGTAGATGTATTTCCTCCTACTCAGCAGCAACAAATAAGAGTTCAGCTTTCAATGGTATTGGTTGGTGTAATTGTCCAGCAGTTAATTCCAAAAGCAGATAGAAATGGTAGAGCGTTAACTTTAGAAATAATGAGGGCTATACCTGCCATACGTAATATGATAAGAGAAAATAGCTTACACCAGATATATTCTGTAATTCAAATGGGCAGAAAATATGAGATGAAGACTATGAATCAAAGCTTAACTTATCTTTGTGAACAGAAGATTATTACAGTTGAAGAAGCTTTAAAAAGAAGTACTGATATAGCTGAACTCCTTTCCTTAGTGAAAAAATAATCCAGCCCTCTTACACTTCCAAATACATTGATTCGACCTATGCAAGTTGGTATAAGCAAAACAAAAAAAGAGACATTAAAGAAAAAAATGCAGAATTTAGGAATTCAAGAAGAGGACATTGAAGAAAAGTTTATTCGTTCAAGTGGAAAAGGTGGGCAAAAAGTCAATAAGACATCCACTTGTGTTTATCTGAAGCATAGACCAACTGGAATAGAGGTAAAATGTCAACGAGAACGTTCGCAGGTCTTGAATAGATTTTTAGCAAGGAGGATCCTTGCAAATAAAATAGAAACACTTATATTAGGAAGACTATCAGAGGAGAGAAAACGGATAGAAAAGATAAGAAGGCAAAAACGCAAGCGGTCCCGGAGAGCAAAAGAAAAAATGTTGAAAGCTAAAAGAGAAAGAGGAGAGAAGAAAAAAGAGCGTTCTTACCATCCTTCGGCAGATGTATAAAAGGAAAAGGGGTCACACCTATTTATTGACTTAATTCCGCACCACACATTTCAGCGAGGCAAAAACAGGTAAGCTATGGGCAAAATCGTTATAAATTGAACATAGTAGATCCGGATTATGACTTGTGACCCCTTTTCCTTCCTTGTGTTAAACTTTAACTGATATGCTATAATTTAGCCAGGAGGTGACACAAATGCATATAAAAGTTATATTGGAACCAAGCAAAGAAGGTGGATACACTGCTCTTGTTCCATCCTTGCCGGGATGTATTAGCGAAGGCAACTCCCGCGAAGAGGCATTAAAAAATATCCGAGAGGCAATTGAATTATATTTAGAACCTGTGGAAGACGATTTCGTTTTTTCACCTAATTCTGAACAGATAGAAATTACAGTATGACTAAGGTTCCAAGTAAAAATTATCAGCAAGTCATCAATGCTTTACATCGAGATGGTTGGATAATAGTTCGTCAAAAAGGCAGCCATATTCGGTTACAGAAACGACTTCCTAATGAGATACTTAAAATAACTGTTCCTACTCACCGCCCCATTAAGAGATCGACTTTATCGCATATATTAAAACAAGC
>CAYOMG010000151.1:0-3003 GCA_964404995.1 uncultured Planctomycetia bacterium
TAATTGGAGTGAGAGACCCGCATGGATTTAGACCTTTATGCATTGGCAAATTAGATGGTGCGTATGTTTTAGCCAGTGAGACATGTGCTTTAGACTTAATTCAGGCAGAATATATAAGAGATATTGAGCCAGGGGAGGTTGTATTTATCAGTAAGGAAGGTTTGGAGCAAGTTATGCCATTCGCAAAAAGTAAACACTCCTTTTGTATTTTTGAATATATTTATTTTGCAAGACCTGATAGTAACATATTGGAAAGAATGTATATTTAACAAGGAAGCGTTTAGGTAGACAACTTAGTTATGAATGCCCGGCAGATTGTGACCTGGTTATGCCTATACCAGATTCAGGAAATTATGCGGCAGTTGGTTTTGTCAAAGAGTCCAAAATTCCATATGAAGTCGGAATGGTAAGGAATCATTATATTGGCAGAACTTTTATTCAACCCTCACAATTTATAAGAGACTTCAGGGTGAAAGTGAAACTTAATCCTATAAAAGATGTTCTTAAAGATAAACGAATAGTTATCATAGAGGATTCTATTGTACGTGGCACAACCAGCCGGGTGAGAGTAAAAACACTAAGGCAGGCAGGTGCAAAAGAGGTTCATATGCGTGTCAGTTGTCCACCTATAAAGTTTCCTTGTTTTTATGGTATCGATTTTCCAACCAAAAGGGAATTGATTGCATCGCATAATTCTATAGAGCGGATTAGAGATTTTATTAGATTAGATAGCCTGGAATATTTAAGTTTGGAAGGGATGCTTAAAGCTATGTTATTACCTGAGGATGAGTTTTGCACAGCATGTTTTAATGGGAAGTATCCAGTAAAACCACCCAAGAAGTTTTCAAAGAAAGCACTAGAATAAGAACTTCTTATTGAAAACATGAGTAAGAAATCAGAAACCAGTTGCCAGAAACCAGAATGAGGGGGAAGATGCCAGCGGCCAATTGCCAGTAACCAGAAAAAAACAAATTTCTGGAGTCTGGTTACTGGATTCTGGAATCTCCTTTGCGGAGCAAGGGGATGTGTGGAATAATAGGTTATATTGGGAATAAAAAGGCACAACCCATTCTTTTAAATGGGCTTAAGAGGTTAGAGTACCGGGGATATGATTCAGCAGGGGTAGCTACAATTAATAATGGCAAAGTTCTAATTTCGAAATGTAAAGGTAGAGTTACTGATTTAGAAAATTTGATTAAGAAAAGAGAAATTAGCGGCGTAGTAGGGCTTGGGCACAATAGGTGGGCAACACACGGCGAGCCTTCTAGTAGGAATGCCCATCCTCACGCTGACTGTTCCGGGAAGATTGTTGTGGTTCATAATGGAATAATTGAAAATTTCAGCCAATTAAAGAAGAGTTTAGAAAAAGATGGATGTAGATTTAGATCTGAGACAGATACTGAAGTAATTGCTCATTTAATTAGTAAATTTTATAAAGGCAATTTAGAAGCAGCACTAATAAAAACATTGAGAAAATTAAGGGGTTCTTACGCTTTAGGCATTGTAAGCGCTAATGAGCCAGAGAAATTATTGGCTGCAAGAAGTGATTCTCCTTTAGCTATTGGATTAGGTAAAAATGAAAACTTCATAGCTTCGGATGTCCCGGCGATTATAGAACATACTAAAAAGGTGATATATTTAGGCGATGAGCAAATAGCAGTTATCAGAAAAGATAATGTAGATATTTTTAATCTAAATGGTAAAAAAATTCCTAAAAAAATAGATACTATATCCTACAGTGTAGATGCGGCTTGCAAGGATGGATTTAAGCATTTTATGTTGAAGGAAATTTATGAACAGCCACAGGTATTATCCAGACTAATCTCTCAATACACAACTTCTTCAGGGAATATTAAGTTTGATGGACTAAATATAGAAGATGATTTTTTGAAAAAAGTGGAAAATTTAATTGTTGTCGCCTGTGGTACAGCCTACCACACAGGTTTAATTGGTAAATATATTATTGAATCTATGGCTCATATTTCAGTGGGGGTTGATTTATCCAGCGAGTTTAGATATAGACATCCTGTCATAAAAGAGAAGACATTGCTTGTGGCTATCAGCCAATCTGGTGAGACAGCAGATACCCTGGCTGCGGTAAGAGAAGCTAAGAAAAATAAAGTCAGGGTACTTTCAATATGTAATTGTGTCGGCTCATCCCTAACCAGAGAATCAGATGCTACTATTTATATCCATGCAGGTTGCGAAATTGGTGTAGCTTCTACTAAAGCCTATACAGCGCAATTAATGACTCTTTATTTATTTGGATTATATTTAGCTAAATTAAAGAGAAGTTTAAATAAAAATTATATAAAAAGGGCAATTTTAACGCTCAGGGGAGTTCCTCATCAACAAAAGAAAATTCTTAATAATTATAAAAATATTAAAAGCTTAGCGCAAAAATATCTCCATTTTGGTGCTTTCCTCTATTTGGGCAGGAATGTTAACTTCCCTACTGCATTAGAGGGGGCATTAAAATTAAAAGAGATTTCTTATATTCCTGCTGAAGGGTATGCTGCTGGAGAGATGAAACATGGGCCTATCGCTCTTATTGATGAATATCGAGCTGTTGTATGCATTGTGAATAAGTCACCTGTTTATGTTAAAATGATATCTAATATTCAAGAGATACTTGCTCGTAGTGGTAAAATAATTGCAATTGCAACCGCTGGAGATAAACAGATAAAAGATTGTGTTAAAGAGGTAATTTTTATTCCAAAAATAGAAGATATATTTTCTCCGCTACTTACAGTTATACCTTTACAAATTTTTGCCTATTTCGTAGGAGCATTGAAAGGATATGATGTAGATAAACCACGTAACCTTGCTAAGAGTGTTACAGTGGAATAAGATACGGTTAGCGGTGTTCGGTTAGCGGTATGCAATAACCAATAACCAATAACCGCAAACCGCAAACCGCAAACCGCAAACCGCAAACCGCAAACCGCAAACCGACAACCGAAAAACCATGGCTAAATATATCTTTATAACAGGTGGAGTAGT
>CAYOMG010000152.1:0-2993 GCA_964404995.1 uncultured Planctomycetia bacterium
GTTTAACTGATTATACCTGTAATCAACAGCCTTGAACGGGTTTTGTGAAAGGCTGTAGAAAAATATGTAAGGGGTAACAAGTTTTAAATTTTATTATGTGTTACTTAATTATACATGAAATTATATTTATCATAGATAAGGCATCAAATCTGCGCTAATCTTATTTGTGCTAATCTTGCGACATCGGCCGAAGGCTGATTTTACTTGACACCTGATACTTGTTGCCTATTATTTGCTTGCTGCATAAGCCGTTTTCTGAATTTTTCATATTTCCAGCCTTTATATATACATATCATAATCCTCTCTACAATTTAAAAAATCTTGTTATATTTTCCTTATTTTTGTGTTTATATAAATAGGGATGGTAAAACACCTTTTATTGCTTTTCGTTATTAATATACTATATCATAAACTTGCAATATGATATGGGCAGCTAAGTTTTTAGAATAAGCAACGATAAACCGTATCATAATAACCCAAAAATGATATAGATAACAACAGTAGTTTTTATTATCCGTATCATATTTCTGTCTTAGAAAGTGACTAAATTTTTTTTAAAATTAATTTGCAATTTTTTACTTGACAGAACTCTTTTAATATGATAAAGTTTTGGCTTGTGATACGGTTTTGATATAGTATAATTAAAAATCGAAAAGATAATGAAAAAGGGAGTTAAGATTTTTTCTTTAATTTTGGTTATTTCTGTATTTTTTATTTTTTCTGATTCTCACAGAAATGAAGCAAATTCAAAAATTATATTGGAGGATATTAAGTTAAATCACGAGGGTGGAATTTATACAGTAGAAATAGTACTTTCTCAGCCAGTAGAATATAATTGTTATTTTTTAGAAGAGCCGACTGGAGTGGTTTTAGATTTATTCGGTAGTAATATCTATGTTGATCCAGATTTTAGATTTAAGGATAGCTTGGGGGAAATAGATATGATTAAGATAATTTTGTACCCTGATGATAGTCAGAAGTTTAAGAAAGTTGATCTTATATTTATACAACTTAAGAGACAGTTAAAATTTAGCAGCAAAAAGATAGATTCGACAGTTTTAGTAAATTTAAGAGCAGGTAGGAATAATAAAGAAGATGAATATGTATCAGGAAATTTCGAAGTAAGTTCTAAATCGCAATCGAAGTTTCTTACTCACTTGCCAGAATCCGCCCAGGTGGATACCGAACAGGTTGAACTCTCGCAATTTAGTAGTGCATCATCTAAAGACTTACAAGAGGTCGAGGTTAGAAATAGACTAATGCCTGAAGTTACAGTGATAAGTTTTAATTGTCAGATTTTAGATCAAATGGGGCAAAGATATGTAATATCCGGGAGATTTGGTTGGCAAGATTGGTTGGAGATAGGTATTGCAAACCACAAACCACTTCAAGTTACTCGGGAACAGATTGAATTAGCTCAATTGAGAGTAAGGGAAGCAAGGAGGGCTTTATTACCTGCCGTAACTTTGAAATTTACAGATACAGTAGCAGAGACTTTAGATGTTGATCTATTACAACGCTCATATGGGCTGCAAATTGCTCAGCCTATAATGCATGGAGGAGAGTTAGGTTTTAGGGTTAACCAGGCTAATGTGAATTTAGCTATTGCAAGGAAAGAACATGAAAGAATAAAAGCAGATTATACATTTGATGTAAAGAGAGCTTATTATAGTTTACTTCTTCAAGGACTGAATTTAGCAGAACGCAAAAATATATTGGAGGAAACTCAAGATACCCTAAAATCAGCAAGAGAACAATATAGATTAGGGTTAATAACTGGGCTTGAATATTTAAATATTAAATCATTGTATAATGAGACACGATTCCAGTATATGGCAACTAAGAGAGATTTATCTTTAGCTGAACTTACATTTAAACAAACTTTACATATTACCCAGGATGATTTAGATATTAACATACAGCCCTTCTTAGCCTTTGACCCAGTAAATATAAATTTAGAGAGGGTACGAGAGTTAGCTCTTAAAAGGAGACCAGAGTTGGCAATAAACTCACTCATTCTAGAGTTTAGCGATTATAATAGAAGGATTGCCGAGGCTAGGCGAAGATTTAGAGTTGATCTATCTGGTTTTTATGGAATGTTTGCTGAAGCTTATGAGACTGAACCTTTAGAGCCTGCTGAGCACTGGTTTGTTGGGTTAAAAGTTAGTAAGCCATTTGGAGCAAGTACTATTACCGGAAGTTATACAATAGAAGAAAAGCGAGAAGTAAAGACAACTCTTGAACAAAGATTGGGGACAATTACATACACTGTAGAAATAAGTTTATTAGATAGGCTGGATCTTCTTTCTGAGAGAAAAAGTGCTTCTATTGAGTATCTTCGTTCTTTAGGAGAACTTGAGAGAATCAAAGAACTTATATTAGCTGAAATAGAAGAGCCATATAATACTTACCGTAAAGCATTGTATCAAATCCATTCACTTCAGAAAAGGATGAGATTCCAAGAAGAAAGAATAGAGGTAGCGACACTTTACTGGAAAGTTGGTCGAGGAACTCTATCTGGTGTATTAGAAGCTAAGTTGAGGTTGGCTGATTTAAAAGTTGCACATAATCAAGCTTTGGTTAATTACTATATTGGGTTAAGTGGTTTAGCCAGAGGTTGCAATGTGAGACGATATACTTATCTTATCGAACCTTTTGGTGCAATTCATCTTAGTGAATTTGCCTGCCATGAGGAAAAATATGCAGGTAAAATTTTAGAATTATCTGAATTACCGGAAATTAATTTAATAGGGCAAGTTATTGCAATAGGGAAGAATCACGATTTTGTAATTATAAATTTAGGTAGAGAAGATGGGATAAAAGAAGGAATGAGATTTAGAGTATACAGAAGTGGAGATAAATTAGGCGAGATTGAGGTGGTAAGTCTTAAAGATAGTTCTTCTTCCTGTCGAATAGCTACATCTGCTCTACGGCGGGATTTATTTAGATTGGGAGATGTGGTTAAGTAAATGAAGACAGAACTTATGGAGCGA
>CAYOMG010000153.1:0-2990 GCA_964404995.1 uncultured Planctomycetia bacterium
AAGGCCTCTTTAGATATGTTTAATGAGGTTGGTATAGAAGCTTTACGAAAAAAATCAGAAAAATTAACAGGCTATTTTGAGTTCTTAATCAATGCTTTGAATAATGATAGTATTAAAATAATCACACCTTCAAACCCTGAAGAAAGAGGCTGTCAATTGTCAATTCAAGTTATAAATGCGAACAAAAGCCTACATAAAAAATTAACAGAAGCACATATTATAACTGATTGGCGCGAACCAGATGTGATACGTTGTGCTCCGGTACCATTGTATAATACATTTCAAGATGTATATTATATGGTTGAAACCCTATCCTCAATCCTTTCCGAAGGAAAGGAAACTTAATTTATAAACTATATTATATTTTGAATTCAAGTAACAAAAATACAAGTCAAGAAAAAAAAGAGGATATACTCATTATCGGCGCAGGTCTTTGTGGCTCTTTATTGGCTTTACGATTAGCTCAACGAGGTTACAAAGTTAATGTTTATGAAAGTAGACCTGATTTACGAACTACCAATATTTCAGCAGGAAAATCTATTAATTTAGCCTTATCAGATAGAGGTTTTAAAGCCTTACGCTTAGCTGGAGTAGAAATAAAGGCAAGAAAGATTTGTATCCCGATGCACGGACGTTTAATTCACGATGTAGAAGGAAACACTTTTGCATCCAATTATTCAGGAAGAGATGGAGAATATATCAATTCCATTTCAAGAGGTGAATTGAATGGCTTATTACTTACCGAAGCAGATTTATACGACAATTTAACCATTCATTTTAATAATGAATGTACAGCTGTTGACATTGAAAATAATATAGCTTCATTTTACAATCATAAATCCAAAGAGGATTTTGAAGTACAAGCATCTGTTATTTTTGGTACAGATGGTGCCGGTTCTGTTTTGAGAAAAAGTTATTATTTAGAGCGTAAATTTCTTTTTAGCTTTTCGCAGAACTTCTTAACACATGGTTATAAAGAATTAGAAATTCCTGCATCAAAAGAAGGAAAACATTTAATCAGTAAAGATCATTTACATATTTGGCCTAGAGGAGAGTATATGTTAATTGCATTACCAAACCTTGACGGAAGTTTTACAGTAACTTTATTCTTAAGTTATGACGAAGGCGAATATAATTTTAACAACTTAACAACTGAGGAAAAAATTACCAAATTTTTTCAAGAACAATTTCCAGATGCATTGAAACTAATTCCTGACATTGCGAGTGAGTTTTCTAACAATCCAACAGGGGCATTAGGAACCGTAAAATGCTCTCCTTGGTATTATCAAAATAAAACGTTACTAATGGGTGATGCTGCACATGCTGTAGTTCCGTTTTATGGCCAAGGTATGAATGCTTCTTTTGAAGATGTAACTGTTTTAGATGGTATTATAGATAAACATAATGGTAATTGGAAAATCATTTTTAAAGAATACCAAAAAGCGCGAAAAGAAGATGTAGATGCTATAGGAGATTTGGCAGAAGAAAATTATTATGAAATGCGAGATCATGTTTCAAACCTTATCTTTAAGCAAAAGCGTGAATTAGAAATGGTATTGGAAAAAGCATTTCCTACTGAATATTTCTCAAAATATTCGATGGTAACATTCAATGAAGATATACCGTATCGCAAAGCAATGTTAAAAGGAAGAGCACAAGACAAAGCCATTTTAAATATGATTGCAGATAATGACATTTCAATATCAAATAATAGAACAAAAGAAGAATTAAAGTCTATTTTAGCAAAAGTAAAGTCCGAAACGGAAGAAATCTTAAGTGAAGATAAGGTCGCGAAAACAATGCATCATTAAAATATTTGTCATTCCTGTGCAGGTAGCCCGAGGATTCGGGACAGAAAATAAAAATAACCACCTCGTCTTTATGTTTTGCTAACGCACACATAAAGCCACTCCTCCTTAAAAAGGAGGAGAGTTTTGAGGCTAACTTGAAATATTACTATTACTAAATTCCTCCCCTTATTTCAAGGGGAGGTGTCCGCCAAAAGCGGACGGAGGGGTAAAAAAATAAAAAATATGAAAAAAATAATACTCCTAATTTTTCTATTAATTACCGCTAATACATTTGCTTGTATATGTTTTCATGGTGAAATTGAAAAAAGACATTATGATAATGCTGATTTAATAATTAAAGGAAAAGCATTAAAAATAATATATTCTAAAACAAGTCATGAGAAGATAATTACTTTTGAAATTTATAAAAGCTATAAAGGGAATTCAAATGGAATTATTGAAATTAGAACTCATCGAGATGAGGCTTCATGTGGATTACCTGTTAATAATCAGGATAAATGGTTGTTATTTGTTTATAAAGAGAATAACAACTATAATGTTGGTCTCTGTGGTAAAAATGTACGATATAATAAACGCCCTAGTCAAGATAGAAAATCCCGAAGAGTAAAAAGAAGGAAAATGAAGATGTATATTCAAAAAATTAAAGAGTTTAAAAGATTATAGTATAATAAATTCTTAATCCACCCAATTAAGAGTTTCTCCCCTTCGGGGAGATTAAGAGGGGATAAAATATGAGCAACAAAGTAACACCTAGAGGAGCCTACCCACACACAAAACGCGTTGGCGATTTTATATTTGTATCAGGAACCAGTTCTCGTCGTGCAGACAACACCATTGCTGGAGTAGAAATTATCGATGAAATGGGAACAAAAAAACTGGATGCTTACGAGCAAACAAAAGTTATTTTACAAAACATTGATAATAATTTACAAAAAGAAGGAGCAAGTTTAAAAGACGTGGTTGATGTATCTTCGTTTTTAGTAAATATGAATGATTTTGCAGATTATAATAAAGCGTATGCAGAGTTTTTTAACAAGGAAACAGGGCCAACCAGAACCACAGTAGCAGTACATCAATTACCACATCCTGACTTGGTGGTGGAGATAAAGGTTGTGGCGTATAAGAAGAGTTAAGAGTTAAGAGTTAAGAGTTAAGAGTTAAGAGTTAAGAGTTAAGAGT
>CAYOMG010000154.1:0-1217 GCA_964404995.1 uncultured Planctomycetia bacterium
GAGGTTTTTTCTGCAAATAGGAATAGTTTAAAGCTGCATCAAAAACTTCTTTTGATTTGTCTGTTATCTCTGAGTAAGTTGTTTCAAAATGAGTGGGCTCAGGTTCGACCAAATAGCGGTTCAGATGAAGTTCTCTAAAAATTGTGCCGATTTCATTTATGAAATTTTGAACATCCAGACCCAAATTGCCCCAGATTCGTGTTATATCTTCAAATTGGAGTTCAGCGTGGTTTTTTGCCCCCATATCTTGATAGACAGATTTCACAGGTTTTCCCACAGATGGTTCATATCCATAATTACGAGCAGTGTTGAATGCTTGGTTGCAGAGTTCAATAGCATGTCGAATTATTCCCGATGACAGATGAATAAAGACATCAATACCGACATATTTTTTCTCGCTTCGGTAGTCGCTGTAAAGCTGAAACAAAAGATTTAAGGCATTTTTTTGATAAAGTGCTGTATACTGCTTATTTTTTCCCTCCAGATACTCTTGATGCATCTTTTTAATTTCTTGTGGAGATTTTTCTCTAAAGTATAAAAGCATATTCAGCTTTTCAATAATAGGATTACTTGGATACTTAAGGGAGCCTACAATATTATCAATTTCTTCTTCAGATCCCGATTTCTTCAAGAAAGTTTTGAATTTCTTCCAGTGTTTTTCTCGGCCATTAACTAATTCTGTTGCTTCTTTTTCAATTGTTATGTTGGGAAATAACTGTTCTACATCTGTTATGCCTTTATCCTCAAAATAATCACTCTTTGCCAACCGTTTGTTCAATATATCTTTTATAAGACCGTTATAATTATACTTTCTGCCGCTGTGCGCAGCATTCAGTGCATCTGGAATATCGATTTTTCTGAAATCATGAAGTTCTTGAAGGACTTCGCCGCTTTCTCCTACAGGAAATACCTCAGGCATATATCGGGCGCCTACTTTAAATATGACTGATGTTTCGTCACTGTCCTTTATTAGCTGTCCGACACACTGCTGCTGATAAGGATTTAAAAATTCTAACTCATCTAAAAGAATAAAAAGGTTCTTTTCTCCTAAAAAATCCAGCTCAGTAAATATAAAGTCAGATAAACCAAAGATAATATTTTTAGAAATCAAAACCGGAATGCTGTAATCTTTTTTAATTTCATCAATAGAACAATATGAACTTTTTTCAAAAATAGTTTCAAATTGTGGAAGAATATCATCTCTAATTAATCTCAAA
>CAYOMG010000154.1:1242-2970 GCA_964404995.1 uncultured Planctomycetia bacterium
TTTGGGTTTAGGTTCCTTAATTTGTCTGATAAAGTATTCCGCAATTTTTTCTTCACGCTCATTAGAAATCAGTCCAGAAGATTTAAAAATCACCAGAAGTTCGAATATCTGTTCTGCTATTTTTATAGACAGATAAGGCATAAAAAGTCGAGCAAGTTCTTCCTCCATAGAATCATATTCTGTTGACTTAAAACGCAAATAGATTCCAATATTTTTTTTGCTTTCTAAAAATGCTCTCATTTCCCCTGTGCTTAATTCTTCTATGGATTTATCCTTCGCGAGTGTATTCTTTATGAAAGCTTTCAACTGCATTTCTAAGCTTAAAAATTTCAGCACCATAGTTTTACCGGTGCCTCTTCCCCCAATTAAAAATACCGGTCTGCTGCCGGCAATATTCACACCAGAGACCTGCCTTATTAGTTCTTCAAGCGGCTCATAAAATTCATAAAGGTCTCCGCCGAAATCTTCTGCCCGCACAACATCAAAAGGTCTTTTTTCGTCAAATCTATCCTTTATTTCCTTCTTCATTTTTGTTTCTCCTATTCAAATCGCTCAAATAGAGGATACCAGCTTCCATCCGGCATCCTTTTCCATATCACGGGCAGGCTGTTGTTTGGTGTATTGTGATAAAAGGCTACTGCTAATTCCATATTATCATAGCCCAGAGGCCATTTGTACAGCATTCTTCCCTTTTCTTGCATGACTTCTCTTGCTTTTATTCGTTCATTAGGATCTCTGTAAATCACTGAAACATCAGAGAAACACTTAAATCTTTCATCCAGTTCCTCACCTAAAATAACCTTCATTGGGGTATTCTTTTCAATTTCTTTCTTTCCGTCTTTAAGACCGACCATAGCAATATAAATAAATTTAAGATGAGGGTTTTGCGCAGATACTTCATTAAAGCTTTTGCCGTCGATTTTATTATACCAAGTCGTTTTCGCCTGATTCCCGCTACCCACAAAATCATCCAAAAGGAAAATCCTTTCTTTAGTGCTGAGATCCTCGGAACTATGCAAAAATTCAAAAAGCTCCATATATTTCAAATCCCTTACATTATGAGATTGTTTGAAAAAATAAACCGCAGATTGTCCGCTTTTGCTGGCTTTTCCATATCCCACAAATATACATTTTTCTCTAAGATATTCTGGAAACCATTCTGCAATATCTGGAAGTGCCCCATCTCTAAACATTTCATCCAATACGAGTAGTTTTACTCTGTTCATTAAAATTATTCTCCATAAATATCTCATTTGGTCTAGAGTATAATATAAGATATTGCTCGCTAGCACTAATGCAAGATAAATTTCGTCTTCATTAGAAAAATTATGGAGCCATTTGAAGATTTCATCTGGCCCCTCAAATTTTCGCCAGTATTGGCGGTCTTTTTCCATTATCAAATTAAAAATTTTATTCTTTTTAGGATCAGCTTGGATTAATTTTTTTATATACTCCATCAATTCCCCTCTATCAAATATTTTACTATATTCCTCCCGATTTTTTCTGCCAGCAACGGCGGTACAGCGTTTGCTACCTGTTGTTGCTGGGAGCCGAGCGGGCCATAAAATATATAGTGGTCTGGAAATGACTGTAGCCGCGTAGCTTCTCTGACAGATAGCCCCCTATGTTGCTCCGGGTGTATAAGCATTTTTTTCCTGATTTTGGTGTCTACTAGGGAGGTCTCATTCCTCTTCAGCCTCTTATATTTTGCGCTTTGGCAGTTATTTT
>CAYOMG010000155.1:0-2966 GCA_964404995.1 uncultured Planctomycetia bacterium
CCTCTCAGGGGGTCGCTGTCGGCCCAGGCTCCGTTTCTGCCCATTGCTTAAAAGTCTATCAGGAGCGTTTTGGCTATGTGGATTCTGCTCTACCTGTTTCTCGGCGACTGCATGAACGAGGATTGGCTTTGCCTGTTTACAGTGATATGACAGCGGATAATATCAAGCAAGTGGTTGATGCTTTAAGGGATACAATAAGATGAGTACTAAATTACCTAAAGAGAACAGGAGTCACGGAGCGGGGGAATTGAAGCTCGAAGATTTCCGACAATTGAGCAAGGATATTGTTTTTGAAAAAATTTATTATTTCAAACAGCAAGGTTTAAAGAATCCATACCGAGTTAGAAGACTTATAGAGGATACAATTAAGTTCAATAAACTTGATTTAACTGGTTTAATTGTTTTCACAGAAGCAGCATCAAAGAATTATGTAGTCACGCCAATAATTGCAGCAATGGCGAATGCTAAAGTCTATGCTATAACTTTTGACTCACCATATGGACAATCAAAGGATGTTGAAGAATTTACTTATAATTTTGCAGAATTTTGTAATGTGAAAGATAAAATAAAAGTTGTCATTGAAAAGAAAAAGGAAGTCATCAGTCAATCTAATATCATAACTAATTTAGGGTTTATGAGACCTATTAATAAAAATTTTGTGGAAATGATGAACGAAAAAGCTGTAATTCCATATATGAGTGAAGCATGGGAATATAGAGAGGGAGATATTGACATTGATGCTTGCAAATCTAAAAATATTCCTGTTATGGCTACGAATGAGGGTTCTTTAGGATTAGAAGTTTTTGATTTTTGTGGAAATCTTTGTATAAAGATGCTCTTTGAATTGGAGATTGAAGTTTATAAAAGTAAGATTGTCGTTGTAAGCACGGATAAATTTGGGAAAGTAATTGAAAAATATTTAAAATGTATCGGAGCGAATGTTTATTTGATTGAAAACTTAAAAACTGAGGCAAATAGAAGGTATTTAAAGGACAGTGATGCATTAGTTGTAGCAAACTACACAAATAATGATGTTTTTGTTGGTAAAGATGATTCACAAATCTCTGTAAAAAATTTGATTGAGCTGTCTAGAAAGATTTCTGTTATTCAGTTCGCAGGCGATGTTGATATTGATGAACTTAATAAATATAACATTCCATATTTTCCTAAAAGACGAGTGGGAGCATTTAGGATGGGGATGACCATGGCAGAGCTTGGCCCTAAGCCCTTAATTGATCTTCACTGCGCTGGGTTAAAAGTTGGTGAGGTAATGGCAAGGGCAAGATTAGATGGAAAAAGTGTGGAGGAGACAAAAATAAGAGCATTCGAGTATTCACCTGCTCAAGACTTTCATCTTGAATAAGAGAGGAAATATAGATGTACGGAAATTTACCTGTATTCAAGATGCTATAAGAGGAAGATATTAAAATGATAATTGAAGTTGTAAAATACACCGAAAATAAAAAAGACGAGTGGAACGAATTCTTGAATTTCAGCAATAATGGAACAATGTTCCATAATCTCGATTTTCTAGATTACCACGGGGATAAGTTTAAGGAAAATGAGCATCATCTAATATTTTATAAAGGCCAAAACATTATAGGCGTGATGCCCTTAGCTATTTTTGAAGAGGGAAGTAAATTAGTTGCAAAATCGCCCTACGGCGCTTCATATGGGGGGTTAATTGTAAAGAAATATCTTAATTTCAGATACAGTGAAGAATTAATTAATTCAATGATGGAGCTCTTTAGAGATAATAATTTTGATGAGGTTTATATAACTCCCCCTCCTTTGATTTATAGTAAAGTGCCTAACTGTTATATTGAATTTGCTCTGCTGAAAAATAACTTTGAAATTATCAAGAAGGAAATAACAAGTGTGATAAAATTGGATTGCTTTAACTTAGATCCTTTTGAGATATTTAATAAGAGAGCGAAAAAAGGGGTTAAAAAAGCAAGAAAAGAAGGGGTTAAGATAGTAGAATCATCGGAAGATTATGATGCATTTTATGAGATTTTACAAGAATCACGAGATCGCCATGATGTAAAACCTACTCATACACTTCAAGAATTAAAGAAAATACGCGATAGTCTTCCTAATTTGATTAAACTAGATATGGCTTATGTGAATGAAGATCCTGTTGCAGGAATGCTTTATTTTATTTGTAATTCACAAACAGTTTTAACATTTTATGGTTGTCACAAAACTAGTTTCGGTAATTTTTCGCCTGCCCACCTTTTAAACTATCATGGCATGGTATGGGCAAAAAAGAATAAATTCAAATACCTGGATTTGGGTACTACTACGCAGGATATGGTACCAAACCATAATCTCTTCTTGTTTAAAGAGAATTTTGGATCTGTAGGATACTTTAAAGATACATATTCATATAAAAAGGAGAAATAAAAATGGAACAATGGAAACTTGATATACTTAAATGCGAATGTGATAAACCAGAATTCGAAGTAAGGATAAAGAAGGTAATATGCAAAAATTGTAATACCACATATCTTCTACAGAATGGTATACTTTGCGTTGAAGAAAAAGAAATAGATGAAGGAACTGCGTTTTATACAAAAATTGGAGGAACAAAATTATCTGAAAGAGCAAAAATAAAATTTACTACAACATATTTTGAAACTAAAATCTATCATAATTATCTAAGACAGTATTCACCAACCAACAAAAGCAGTTTGATTTTGGATGTAGGGTGTGGGGATGGTCGAAATATGAATTGGTTTATTAGAGAGGGGTATGAACATATCGTAGGAACAGATAGTAATTATGAAGGTCTTTTACGATTGCAAGAAAGAATGGATGATAAAACTAAGAAAAGTATTTTTCTTATTAAGTGCGATGTCTTAAATTTATCGTTTAAATCAAATGTCTTTGACTTCGTACTTGCAATAGAGAGTCTGTACTATGTTAACGAAAAATATGACCTTGGCGTCAAAGAGTGTCATCGC
>CAYOMG010000156.1:0-1514 GCA_964404995.1 uncultured Planctomycetia bacterium
TTTTTCCCATTTTTAACAAAAATATTTATTGATACTCCCTGCATAATATCAAATACGTTTTGGTCAATAGAACCATCCGGCGATGTTTCTTTTTTTCTTTTATTGCCGTGCAAATCCAATATATATATTTCATCAAAGGTCTCTAAAAGATGTTTTCGCATTTGCCGATGGGTTACCCCCTCAATAAAACTGTTATTAGATATATACGCGAGAATACCTTCACCATTTTTATTGATTAGATATTCTCCATATCGAATAAATTTTATGTAATCATCATCTATATTAATTTTCCGTTCATTTAAATCTTTTTTGTAATCTGCTATCAAATTCTGAATCCATTTCCCTTTATTCATTTTGCCATAATTTGCATACGGAGGATTACCTAAGATTACCATTACAGGAGTTTCTTTTTTTACATAATTCGCTTCGGTGGCTTCCCGCGAAAGCCAGCTCGCAAATAAAGTGCCTGTATCTGGATGAGCTTTTTCTAATGCATTAGTAAGAAAGACTCTAAGCCGCTGTTGTTTATTTTCATTTTTTGGCATATATCCTGTTTCTTTTAAAAGCATTTCCAATTTTAAATGGCACATTGTATAAGGAGCCATTAATATTTCAAAACCATTAAGCCGTGGGATTAGTTCATTTTCAACATAGCTGTACCAAACCCCTTTTTGATTTTCAAACTTTTTATATATTTGTTTCACTACTTCAGATAAGAATGTGCCTGTTCCGGCGGCAGGGTCTAATATTTGAACTCTATGTATTTCTTTTTTTATTTTCTTATATCCTGTTTTTGAACGCTTATCTATTTCTTGTGAATTTAATTCGAGAATTGTTTTTTCCGTATCCGCCAGTCCATTAGATATGCCAAAATCAGATTTAAGTAGTTTATCAACTGATCTTACAATAAAATTTACAACCGGCTCAGGAGTATAATAAACACCTCTTGATTTTCTTAACTTGGGATCATATTCGGCTAAAAATGTCTCATAAAAATGAATGCGTGCCAAGATAAGCTCTTTGTAAACTAACTGATTGAAAGGTATCAGTAACGGTAATTGTCTATGAGCCGTTTAGTCTGGAGTGACCCTTGACATCGTAAGATGTCAAGGGTAAGCCACTCGACAAAGTCGATTAAGTCGGCAAGACGAACAGACAGACCGTAATACGTATGAACCCAGATGTAGCCTCGTTATAAAAGCAGAAGGGGCGACCCTGTATTCATTGGGGGAAGTCAGCAATTAAGTTGGATAAATAGACATAAGAAGGCTTAATCCTTCTCGGGGTATCAGGGGCGGTATGCTTGGAGAGTTTACGAAGGGAACTTGGGAGAGCCTACTGTAAGCATTACCCAAGTCATATAAGGTAAAGCCGAAAAGGACAAGGGTTACAGAGGCAGTCGGATGAGCCCATAGTAGCAAAGACAGTAGAGACACTAAAACTCTACTTATAGCGAAGGGGCTCTACTTTAACAGGTGTTTCCTAAGAGGGGAGGGACTAAAAGTAGATTGGAT
>CAYOMG010000156.1:1525-2963 GCA_964404995.1 uncultured Planctomycetia bacterium
AACAACTACAGATACTGTTCAGGAACTTCAGAGGAAACTTTACCTTAAGGCAAAGTCTAACGCAGGCTTTCGCTTCTATGCGCTGTATGACAAGGTTTACCGAATTGACGTTCTGAGAAAAGGGTGGGAAAGGGTTAAGGCCAATAAGGGTGCAAGTGGTGTAGACGGACAGACCTTTGAGGATATTGAACAAATAGGTGTAGATAAATTCCTTGAAGGCATCCAGCAGGAACTAAAGGCAAAGACTTATCGCCCGAAACCTGCAAGAAGGGTCTATATCCCCAAGCCAGAGGGAACCAAAAGACCGCTTTCTATTCCAACAATAAAAGATAGAGTGGTGCAGACAGCACTGAAACTTATCATCGAGCCTATCTTTGAAGCGGATTTTGAGGATTCTTCCTATGGTTTTAGACCTAAACGTTCGAGCCAGCAGGCAGCCCTTGAGGTGCGCAAACTACTCAACTTTGGCTACACAGAGGTAATTGAAACGGATATTGAGGACTGCTTTGACTCAATTCCACACCGAGAGCTTCTGGATATGGTAGCTAAGAGAGTAGTCGATGGCAAAATCCTCTGGTTGATAAAACTCTTTCTAAAGAGCGGTGCAATGGATGACAATGACAGATGGACAGATGATAAAGGCACGCCACAAGGTGTGGTAATCTCGCCTTTGTTAGCCAATATCTATCTTAACAACATAGATAAAGGCTGGAAGCCTTTAAGCAACTCTGCCCGTCTTATCCGTTACGCTGACGACTTGGTGATTATGACCAAGTATCGCTCAGAAGAGGCAATGGCAAAACTTGAAGAAATAGTTACCCAGCTGCAATTGCGGCTTAAGCAAAGCAAAACCCGTATACTTAATGCTGAGTCCGAGCCGTTTGATTTCCTGGGTTTTACCTTTATCAAAGCCTTAAAACGAGGCAGTAAGGATAAACGAACAGCCTACTTTTATCCCTCTCATAAAGCTGAAAATGCCATAAGAAGAAGGATAAGAGAAATAGTAGACTATCGTCGTCCTGTGAAGGTAGAGCAGGTAGTCAAAGAGCTTATACCTGTATTAAGAGGTTGGGTAAATTACTTTAGGATTGCCAACTCCTCAAGGAAATTCGGTAAAATCAAGTTCTACACTGCACAAAGGATAAGGAAGTTTATGCGTAGGCACAGAGGAAAGGTAGGTTACGGATATAAACAATATCCCGATACCTTCCTTTACCAAAAGTTAGGGGTATACAATGACTACCGTGTCTGTTGGACGAAAGCCTTTTGAAGAAATGTTATCGGAAAGCCGTGTGAGGGAAAACCTCACGCACGGTTTGATGAGGGGGTGGTGGGAACGTGAGTAAAGAAAATGTTTCTCAACGCACCACTGCTCCACTCTACAGACATAGACGTTTTATAAAATCACTTGCAATTGATAAGGTTACGAGATAATCGC
>CAYOMG010000157.1:0-2961 GCA_964404995.1 uncultured Planctomycetia bacterium
ATTGAAAGTGAACATCTACGAACTTTTGATAGGAAATCTCTATGAAAAAGAACAACATGGAATTGAATATAGTTATGCTATTTTTATGGAACATCAGAGCTATATGTCCGGAAATGCTTGTGGTACTTATGAAAGAGAAAGAAACCCTGAAGATGAGACTGAATATTTGTTTTTTCCTCCTCCCAAAAACCCGGAATATAGACGTCCTATTGATTGGCAATGATATAAAGTATTAACGAAAAAGAGGTCACACCTATTTATTGACTTAAGAAAATAAATAGGTGAAAATAAGGTGTGACCCTTTTCCCCTTTTTTCTGAACTAATGTATCAAATAACTATGCTTTAAATATACAAGATCGGCTTCCAACTAGAAATTACCTCCATTTCCTTTTTGATTTCTTCAATCAAATACGGACTAATTGATTTTTCTGTTAATAAATCAACTTTTGTTCCTATCTCTTTTGATAATTCCATTCCACAGAACTTACCCAAATATCTTAGAAGAATATTTAGAATTGTGGGCAGGCAAGCCTGCCCCTACTACTTGCACTTGCACCTTTCGGTCTCAGGGACGAGACCGAATACCTGCCTGATAGACGAAGTTTGGTGAATATTTACAAATCTGTGCTAATCTGTGATTTTTCTGGGATTTTTCTTGAGAGTTAATTAGTTGTGTGCTATTATTAGTAATGTAAATTGAATAAAGGGGAAAATAATATAGAGATGAATAAAATTAAGGTAAAGATAGCTCTTGAGGATGGTAGAATTTTTGAAGGTATCTCTTTCGGTGCAACTGGAGAAAGACATGGTGAAGTAGTTTTTAATACCAGTATGGCTGGTTATCAGGAAATACTTACTGACCCTTCTTATAAAGGTCAGATAGTGACTATGACCTATCCTTTAATTGGTAATTACGGAATAAACTTAGAAGATGTTGAGTCAATAAAACCATATGTGGAAGGCTTTATTGTTAAAGAATGTAGCCGTATTGCCAGCAACTGGCGTTCACAAAGAAGTCTAAGCGATTATCTTAAAAAAAATGATATATTAGGCATAGAAGGTATAGATACACGTGCTCTTACTCGGCATATAAGGCTGCAGGGTGCAATGAAGGCAGTTATTTCTACCGAGGATTTGGACGAGAATAGTTTAGTCAAAAAAGCTAAAGATTCCCAGGGTCTAATTGGTCGAGATTTAGTTAAAGAAGTAACATGCGAGCAAACTTACTTTTGGAGTAACCAGAGACCAGTAACCAGTAACCAGAAAAAGATAGATAAATTTAGGGTTGTGGTTATTGATTGTGGGGTTAAGTTTAATATTTTAAGAGAATTAGAGAATAATGGATGCGAAGTAGTTGTTGTTTCTGCTAAGACTGGTGTAGATAAAATTTTAGAGGTGAAGCCTGATGGATTATTACTTTCCAATGGCCCAGGAGACCCTGCAGGTGTCCCTTATGTTGTGGAAACAGTAAGAGGATTAATAGGAAAATTGCCAATTATGGGTATCTGTTTGGGACACCAGATGTTAGGTTTGGCTTTTGGAGGTAAGACCTATAAGCTCAAATTTGGGCATCATGGTGCAAATCACCCTGTAAAGGATTTAAAAACAGGCAAAATTTATATTACAGTTCAAAATCATGGATTCTGTGTAGAGATTAAACCGCAGGCCGCAAACCGCAAACCGCAAACCGAGAAGTATTATATGGCAGGAAATAATGATATAGAAATAACCCATATAAATCTGAATGATGGCACAGGCGAAGGAATGAGACATAAGAAACTCCCAATATTTTCAGTGCAGTTTCATCCAGAAGCCTCTCCCGGACCTCACGACGCAAAGTATCTTTTTAAAGAGTTTGTGAAGATGCTCGAAGAGAACAGAGTACAGTAACGAACAAGTTCGTTAGAGAACAGAGAACAGAGAACAGAGAACAGAGAACAGAGAACAGAGTACAGAAATTAAACTTAAAGAATTTTCTGTAATCTGTGAACTGTTCTCTGTAATCTAACCGAACGTAGTGAGGTTAAAATGCTAAAAAGAAAAGATATTAAAAAATTCCAATCAAAAGGTGATTCCAAAGTTAAATCTATACAGGAGTATCTATGCAGCATAAAGACTGGGTTGCTATTTTAGATTTTGGCTCCCAATACACACAACTTATAGCACGAAGAGTTAGAGAATGTGGAATCTATTCCGAGATAATCAGTTACGACATTAGCACCTGCCAACTTCTATCCAGAAGGCCAAAAGCGATTATTCTATCTGGAGGTCCAGCCAGTGTTATTTCAGAAAAAAGTCCAATATGTGATAAAGAGATTTTTGATATAGGTATTCCTCTTCTCGGCATATGTTATGGGGCTCAACTAATGGCTAAAGTTTTAGGTGGAAAGGTTGCCAGGTCCAGGGCAAGAGAATATGGAAAAGCTATTCTTGAGATTAAATCTAAAGATAGTCTGTTTAAAGGATTGCTTTCAAAAGAGACAATCTGGATGAGTCATGGAGATAAAATTACACACTTGCCCAAAGGATTTAGCATAATTGCATCAACTCAAAACTCCCCTATTGCTGCAATGGAGAATAAAACTAAAAAATTTTATGGACTTCAATTTCATCCAGAGGTAGTTCATACACCAAAGGGTAAAAGGATATTGAAAAACTTTATAATTAACGAAGCACGCTGTAAACCTACCTGGGATATGCATTCATTTGTTAATAATACCATTATCCAGCTAAGAAAAAAAATAGGTAGAGAAAAAGTTTTATGTGCTTTAAGTGGAGGCGTAGATTCTTCAGTTTTGGCATTTTTATTGCATAAGGCTGTAGGTAAGAATTCAATAGCTATCTTTATTGAAAATGGGCTATTGCGTAAAGATGAGGTAAAATTTGTTATAAAAAGATTTGAAAGTTCGCATCATATTAATTTAAAGGTTGAAATGCACAGGGCGTCTTCTTGCAGGCAT
>CAYOMG010000158.1:0-2958 GCA_964404995.1 uncultured Planctomycetia bacterium
CCTCTTGTGTCTCTGTGAGAATAAATCCTTCTTTTAAATTGAATTCTTTTAACGCTTCTATTAATCCATTAATTTCCCTCTGTTTATTTTTTAAAGTAAGTTCTGAACAAATTTGGTATGCAGAGGTTATTTTTTTGCCTTTTTTAATAATAAAATCGCATTCCACATTGTAATTACTCCAATAAAAAACCTCAAAATCTTCAAGGAGGCTTCTTTTTTTAAGTTCGATTGCTACTAAATTTTCAAGGAGCTTTCCTTTATTTTGGCTAAAATTAAAAATTAAGGAATTGATTATTCCGTTGTCTATAATATAAACCTTTTTGAAGGTAGAAAGATGCTCTTTTACTTTATAAGAAAACCTATTCAGGGTAAAAATTAGAAAGGTATTTTTCAGATATTCTATGTATTGCTTGACAGTATGAGGACTCTTGAGTTTCAGGTTCTTTGTAAGATTACTTATAGAAATCTTAGATGTAAAGTAATTCACAAGCAATAAAGCTAATTCTTCCAAAACAAAAGGATATTTTACTTTGTATCTTGCAATAATATCTTTGGTAATTATGGAGGAAAAAAGATTCCTTAAAAATTCTTTGCCAAATTTATAGTATTCAAAAATCCCCCCTTCATTTAGATACCTGGAGAATAAAGAAGTTATCTCGCTTTTTGTTTTGGTAGAATATAATGAGTTTTTTTCAAACTCAAAAGAATTAAACCTCAAAAATTCTTTAAAACCTAAGGGAAAAATCGGGAAGACAATAAATCTGCCGGTTAGGTGGGTAGCGAGTTCCGAACTTAATAGATTGGCGTTGGAGCCAGTAATGATTACTCTATACTTATTCCTCAATCTATTCACAAACAATTCCCAGCCTTGCACATTCTGTATTTCATCAAGAAGTACGCAGTTAAAATCCTGATAGAGTTCATAGAAACACTCCAGCACTGTATTCAAATCCTTTGTCTCAATTCCTATGAGGCGTTCATCATCAAAGTTGATAAAAGCATATTTATTTTTCTTGCAAAGCAGGTGGGAGAAAAATGATTTTCCCGCTCTTCTTAAGCCACTGATTAAAAGAATATTAGGAGAAGATAGATATTTACTACATTTCGGCAATCCTTCCCTTTTTATGATTCTTTCGGAATTAAGCTTATCCTCGATTAATTCCCGCTGGTCAACAATTATATTTTTTAAATATTCTTTGTTCATATTTTGCAACCTGATTTTCCCATTGCAAATATTATACAATATTTGCGGTTACATTGCAAATATTATTTCTCAATTCTACATAGATTCAACCAATCTAAACTAACCATTTTCTTTTTCCTACTCATTTAATAATGAAGTGGGGACAGAGTGATTTTTCTCTTAATTTTTAAGAAAAATGGGATGTGTTGTGTTTTAAAATTAATATCTTCGACATTGAATTTTTACTCTCCTGTGTGTAATCCTGGAGTCATTCCTTGCGAGGAACAATGTACTCTGTCAATCAATATTATTCGCACTAAGTTAAGAGTGCCATGCCTCCTGATGACAAGAGGTAGTCTACATTCATCGTCAGTAAACCAGATTTGGACATTACCTCCTTCTCCAAAAAGTCCTTCCAATCCTATCCCTTCAGGAGTAGATTCAACAACAATTATATCTCTCCTACGCCATCTCCTTCTCTCTAAAACTTTAAATTCGGCTTCTATGTTACGTCTGCCAGTGCTAATATTTATAGAAATTGATTCCCCAACATTAAGTGGTCTTGTTCTCAAATAACAGAAGGTAGCAGAAAGTCCATCTCTGGCATCAGGAGCAACAGGAATAGAGCTGTGCATCACACCGTTATGAAACCTTTTTGCCCTTTTTTGTTCCCGGTCAAAAACAGTGAGTCGAATTTTCTTCTCATCCCTTATCTCCTCTGTGCTTTTATGAATAACAGGCAAAAAAGTATCAATGTCAATCAACGATTCTGCTATATTGACTCCCGGGTATAAAAGCGAGAAAGGGAAGGAAGGGCGCGAGATAGTAAGAATAGAATAAACCTCTTGTCCCTGCCACTTCGTTTTTTTAGTTTCCATGGTTATAGTTCCAATCGGCATTCCAAGGTGAACCCGAAAAGTAAGCTTTTCTCCTATGGAAAGTTCTTTCCTTTCACATCGCAGCAGCAAACAAGTATCATAAGAGAAGACAATCCCTCGAGAAAAAATAAAAGCAATAAAAAACAGTATTGTTAATCCTGCTATCTTTCTTTTCATTTAATATGGGACAACAAACCACATTGAGCCTTCTATTTCAAGATAACCCTCACTTCCATGTTCGGGAGTGGACAGTCGCCAGTGGACAGTAAAAATCTTGAGTATTACTGAAGATACAAGGTGTAAGGAACAAGGTACAAACACCTGTCTGCCGTAGGCAGGAATTCCAAACCTGTCTGCCGTGTTAACGGCACAGGCAAGTCTCAAATTCCAATAACCAAACTCCAAATACGATTTTGACTTTACGAAAAAAGGGTTAGGGGAAAAATGTCCAGAGTGATTTTTCTCTTAATTCAGTACTATGTTAAAATTTAGTCTTTTTTTTTCTTCTTCCCTGTGCCCTTTAGGGTATAAGATATAACTTATGCTCTTAAATAAAATACAAAAATTTAATGCGTTGTCTTTAAGAATATCTGTGTGCATCCACTTTTAACAAAGTCCTATTAGTATAATATATCTTGATTTACTTAGCTTTTCGACTGTAAAGAGCAAAATAAAAGAAATAACGTTCAATATCCTGAAGTGTAGAGCCATATTCTTTACCACCTAAAACAGCATCGCAGAAAATCTCACGAAGCCGCGTAAGTTCTTTCAACTGATTATGTCTCCTCGGATCGGCAACCGTCAAATAGAAAAGTTCAAGGACCCTTTCAATCGCACCCCAGAAAAGTTTTTTATCTTTTTCCTGCCAGCGAATCGCCCTGCTTACCTCGCTTCCAA
>CAYOMG010000159.1:0-2955 GCA_964404995.1 uncultured Planctomycetia bacterium
TAGTAAAGCCTTAAACACTTTGTATCCAAATCAGCAAATAGACGAAGACCGCCTTGCTGGAGGCTACGTACCTGACGTAGGCGAGCCTGCTCTTCCTTTTGTCTGAGCAGAAACTTAGTCTTAAGTTGTTTAATATACTCTTCAAATATACCTATATTGGGAAAAACCTTAATTTTTAGAGAGGTGCGGTTTCTTCCCATTAAATACGATTGAATAACCCGTGCCTCTTGATTATATCCCGTATTAAGAAGTTTAAGTTGGTTATCTTTATTCTCAATCTCTAAAGTTAAAAAAGGCAAGTTGTTTTTTTCTAAATTCGTTCTTATGCCCACTATATTATCCTGGTAATTATCCAAACCTACTTGCTGCCAATTAGACTTATGAGCAAAAAGTCCGAATTCACCATCCCTTTCCAAACCCGCCCATCCAACATAGTCGGGGATGAGAAGTAAATCTATATGTGTTTCTCTTATAGTATCATCCCTTATTTCTACTTGCCATTGTAACTGATCTTCCTGTATTTGGATTATCCATGTTTGTGCAGTAACACCATCTTGATGTAATCCTTCAACAATGATTTCATCTGGCAGGGAACTTTTTATTTGCCATTTTAAATTAAGAGAAGGAGCCCAGGCATTAAGACTAGGGACTAAAAAAGAAACATATCCACCCATTCCCTTTGTAAGAACAATACCATCGTAACTGATGATTATCCGACCATTATTAAATACTACTCGCAATTTCTCTTTCTCCAATATAGCAATTCCTTTTTTATCTCCTACCATTTCTTGATATCGAGGAACTACCTTCTGTGGAGAACCTTTCTGGATAATCCTACCTTTCTCTAAAAGGACTACTTTATCACATAGCCTTCCAATCATATTCATATCGTGGCTAACTACAACAATAGTTTTGCCAGTCTGTTTTAATTGAAATATCTTCTTTATACATTTCTGCTGCGCCTCCTCATCCCCTACCGCTAAGATATCATCAATCAAAAGTATATCCGGCTCCACATATATCGCTAAAGCAAAAGCGAGCCGCATATACATACCCTGGGAATAATATTTTATTGGTGCATCAATAAATTTACCTAAGCCAGCAAATTTGATAACCTCCCTCATCTGTTGCTCTAATATCTCCTCATCCAAACCATACATCCTGGCATTAAGAATTATATTCTCTCTCCCGGTAAATTCTGGATTAAAACCTACTCCTAACTCCATCAATGTAGATACCTTACCTTTAACATAAATCTCTCCTCTATCAGAGATAAGCATTCCAGCAATCAGTTTAAGAAGGGTAGTTTTTCCTGCTCCATTTTCTCCAATTATTCCTAAAATTTCACCTTTTCCGACCTCAAAACTTACATCTTCTAACACCCAGATTTCTTCCCAAAAGGTTTTTCCTTCTCTTATAAATTTAATGCGGTATTTTTCCCAAACATTATCAAATTTTATGGCTAAATTTTTCATCTCTCTAACTTGACAAAACTACAACAGTCCTTTTTTGTAAAGTTAAATTCTTTTTAAAAATTCTGGACTTATTTTTAAGAAAAACATATATCCTAATACTTGGGCAAGAAAGGCCAAAATTGCACCAACTGCTATAACCCAAATATTAGGAAGAGTGGCTCCATAAAGTATATCTCTAAACATAATCATATAAAATGTTAAAGGGTTAAGATAACATATAATTCGATATGGTGCGGGTATCATTTCTATTGAATAAAAAATAGGGGTCATCCAGAACCAGAAAAGTAATCCAACTTCAAGGATATGGCTAACATCTCTTATTAATACATTGAGAGAAGACAGAAAAAGACAGATTCCGGAGGTAAACAAGAGAAAAAGGATAAGTATTACGGGCAGAAACCATATATAAAGAATCACTCTGTAGTTAAAAATTATAAATAATGGAAGAATTACTACAAAGCCTAAGATAAAACCTATAAAATTAGCTAACAGATACGATAAAGGAATTATTTCTCTTGAGAATTTGAATTGATTTAACAAATTCACATTATTTATTATTGAATCGGTTGCTTCAGATAAAGCTCTTGAAAAAAATATCCATGGCAAAAATCCAGAAAGTATAAACAGTTGAAAATTAGGTATTTCTACTTTTAATATTTTTGTAAATACAAAACTTATCACAACTGTCATAAGTAAAGGAGTAATTATTACCCATGTTATACCCATAATAGAACCTACATACTTAGCCTTTAAATTCTTTATAGTAAGACTTTTAAGAGTATGTCTTTGTGAAAATAATTGCTTAAGTTTTAAAAATAACTGAGGCATTTTCTTTATATATTTGCTCCGTTTTGGATATCATCTCATCTATATTAAATTTATCTTTAACCATTCTATAGCTACTATTGCCTATTTGTTGTGCTAAGTATTTATCTTTTAACAATTGAAAAATTCTTTCTGTAAAAGTCTTTATATCTCCAGGCTTAATTATAAATCCATTTACTCCATCTTCTATTATCTCACAAACTCCGTCTACACCATAAGCCACTACAGGCTTCGAACAATACATTGCTTCTAATAGTGTATGTGGTAATCCTTCCCAGTAACTGGTTAAAACTACTACATCAAAAATTGGCATAATCTTATGAATATCTCTTCTCCAGCCTAATAGAAAGAAACGGCTATTTAATCCTAATTTATCTACCATTTTCTCTACATTGTTGCGCAGGAATCCATCACCTATTAAAAAAAATTTAACAGATGGTAATCTGTCAGATACTATCTTTGCTATTTTAACAAAATCTGCAGGCGCTTTTTGAGGTTTGAGACAAGATATCATTCCTATAACTTTTGTATCCTGTTTTATGTTAAAATTATTTTTTTTCTTTGTTATTTATTTTTGACATTGTCTGTTATTTTTTTCATTGTCAGATATGGATGACAATGTCAGATATGGATGACAATGTCAGATATGGATGAC
>CAYOMG010000160.1:0-2912 GCA_964404995.1 uncultured Planctomycetia bacterium
ACATATAAATCTATCTTTTATCCCATTTCATTATGGTCAAAATTTTAGAAATTAGAATTCCGAATTTAGTTTTTTGCATTTTTGAGGGAATATTTTTCTATTTCTGAATAAATGCAACCGCAATATTTCTGCTGATAAAGTCCCCACTCTTTTGCAATTCTGTGTGATTCTGTAAACCCCTGCCTGAAATTTCTAATTAAAAATTTTAAATTCTTATCAATGGATAAATTCTCTCCTATATTCCCAATCTTCTCTACAGCTTGATAAGGACTGGATAAAAGCGTGGTGGTAAAAGCATCAAATCCTTCTCTAATTGCTATTTCCTTAGTTTTTTCCAATCTAAGTCTCCAGCATATCTCACATCGCTCAGGAGAACTTTCATTAAATGAAATCTTACGAAAGAACTCGAAAGGCGTATAATCTAAAATTTCTATTTCTATTTTAGGATTTCCAGTGCAAGCATTGAGAGATTTCTTTCTTCTAAAATATTCCTCAAATGGATGAATATTGGGATTATAAAAAATACCTTTTACTACATACCCTTCTTCTTTTAATAATTTCGCAGGGTAAATAGCACATATACTACAGCAGATATGGAGTAATACTTTCATATTTTTAAACACAGATTAGCACAGATTTGAACTGTATCTGTGCTCATCTTGCTTTTTCTATCTGCGTTCATCTGTGGAATAATGTAAAGCGATAAAAAAGGTTATTACATTATCTCAAAATAGCCTCTTCTGTTCCTGAGTTGAACTTTTATTAAAATATTTAAAAGCAAGCTCAGTCGTCTCTCTGCCTCTCTGGGTTCTCTTGATAAATCCTGATTTTAAAAGATAGGGTTCTATTACATCTACTATTGTATCTACTTCCTCATTCAGTGTAGCAGCCAAAGATTCTATCCCCACCGGCCCCCCCTTATACACATCTATAATAGTCAAAAGCACTTTCCTATCCATATTATCTAATCCCATTTCGTCAACGCCCTGCAGCTCTAATCCCTTCCTGGATAAATCTTTCGTTATTTTACCATCTGCTTTTACCTGTGCATAATCCCTTACCCGACGAAGTAATCTGTTTGCAACACGCGGTGTTCCCCGAGCCCTTTTAGCAATCTCGTAGTAGGCATCTTCTTCAACATACACATCCAGAAGTTTAGATGAACGATTAATAATTCTAACAAGTTCTTCGTCAGAATAGAAATTCAAATGGTGAAATATACCAAATCTGGCTCTTAATGGTGAACTAAGAAGTCCGGTTCTCGTAGTAGCGCCAATAAGAGTAAATGGTTTTAAATTAAACTTAATAGTCTTCGCATATGGCCCTTTATCAATAATAAAATCTATCTGGAAACTTTCCATAGCTGGATATAAAAACTCTTCTATGACTTTACTTAGACGATGAATTTCATCTATAAATAAAATATCGTCTTTCTCTAAATTAGTAAGAATACCAATTAAGTCGCCTGCACGTTCTATTGCTGGCCCTGAGGTAGCCGTTATTTTTGCATTCATTTCTCGAGCAATAATATGAGCTAAAGTGGTTTTACCCAATCCTTGAGGTCCAGAAAATAATATGTGTTCAAGTGGTTCATCTCTATCTTTAGCTGCTTGGATAGATATAGAAAGATTCTCAATAACTTCCTTTTGCCCTACAAAATCTTTGATTTTGTTCGGTCTTAAAGAAAGATTTAGAATAACATCTTCTTCCTGTTCTTTATTATCCAAAATTCTTTTGGTATTTATATCATTCATTTTAGATCTGGTTACTGGTTACTGGTTACTGGTTACTGGTTACTGGTTACTATAATTACCTATTTCTCTGTCGCCAGACTTCATTTAGTATTTCTTCACAATTTGAAAGTTTAGCATTTCTCTGAAACGCTCTATTTATCATATCTTCAGCTTCTTTCTTGTTATATTGAAGTTGTAATAGAACTTCTATTGCTTCATCTTTTATATTCTCTGCTTTTTCTTCTCCGAAGGCATGTTCTGTCTTAATTAAGCCGAATTTTCCTACTCTACCCTGCAACTTGGCAATAATCTCTTTTGCTTTTTGCCTGCCTATGCCAGGTAAAGCATTTAAGACATTATGGTCTCCATCATCAATAGCCCGAGCAATTTCACAGAAAGGAATAGATAGAGCCTTCACTGCTATTTTTGGACCAATTCCTGAAACGGTTATAAACTTTTCAAAAAACTCTTTTTCTATTTCATTATTAAAACCAACTAATACAGGTATATTTCTATTTTTACTGATTTCAAAATAATGATAAGTTACAAGTTCTATTTTTCCATCACTTTTTATGCTGTTATCTACAGAATACATTATCGCCATGGGAATAAGCACCTCATAACAAATTCCCCCTATTTCTATTAACAATATATTTTCCTTCTTCCCTCTAATATGCCCACAAATTTTAGATATCATCTTTTGAAATCACAGATTGGCACAGATTAGCGCAGATTTCCGCCAAAGGCGAATCAGCCTCTGGCTAAAGTAAGATTATCTGTGCTCATCTTGCATCTTTTCATCTGTGCTCATCCGCGATATATATACTACTCAACTTGGCTTCTTTTTTACTAACATATATATGAGCAAGACACAAACTTAAGGCATCTGTAATATCATAACTTAAAATGGGATTTTTTATATTCAACATATACCCTATCATTTTTTCAACCTGCTGTTTAGATGCATTTCCCCTTCCAACTATAATTTTTTTTAAATGTGTTGCTGAGAAACTTTTTGCCGGGATATTATTTAACGATGCAGCTAAAAAGATTGCACCCCTTGCATGCCCCATAAGAATAGCAGTCTTTGGGTGTTTATAGTGAGAGTAAATTTCCTCAAGTACAAGTATTTCCGGTTTATATTTATTAATTAAAGAATCTATCTCGTGGAATATTTTG
>CAYOMG010000161.1:0-2872 GCA_964404995.1 uncultured Planctomycetia bacterium
TCTGTCCTCTGTCCTGTTTTACTACAGGATTAATAAAAGACTACTTTTTAACGAAATAATCAAGATACAAGTTACAATAACCAAACAATGACCAATAACCAGTTTACCAATGACCAAACAGAATAAAGCAGTTATGAAAAATTTGATTATTGGTTATTGAATATTGGAATTTGTTTGTATCTTGTTTCTTGGTAATTGGTTATTTCTATCTATTACTAATTTTGTTAGCATAATTATGAAGAAATACACTGCCGACAGATGTCATCTGTCTTCTGTTTTCTGAAACAGAAATTATTTTAATAATTCCTTTGATCTCAAAGTTGCCGATTTTATAGCTTCTCTAACAATTTTTCCGAGCTTTTTTTTTCTAAATACATTTAGAGCAGCTTCAGTAGTTCCGCCTTTGGAGGCAACTTTTTTTATAAGCTCTGCAGGCTCCATCCCGGTCTTTTCTAATAATCTTCCAGTACCAATCAATGTCTTAATAACTAACTTTGTTGCTACTCTCTTACTTAACCCCTGAGAGACTGACTCCTGTATTAGACTATTTATAATATAAGCTATATATCCAGGACCACTTCCAGAAATAGCTGTAACTACATCCATAAATTTCTCATTAATTTCTACTGTTTCTCCAAATTGACCAAAAATTTTCACAGTTCTTTCCACATCTTCATTACTAACAAATTTGCCTCTTGCTAAAACTGAAATACCTTCATTTACAAGACAGGCTGCATTTGGCATAACTCTTATTATTGGTACATTGGTTTTAAAAAATCTTTGCATGAAAGAGATTTTTATTCCAGCGGCTATAGATATAACGAGACTTGAAGAATTAATGCTATCGGAAATATCTCTCAAAAGTAAAGTTAAAGCCTGAGATTTTACTGCTATTATAATAACATCTGCCAACTTAACAAGTTTCAAATTATCTGTAATTTCTATTTTATATTTTTGGTTAATATCTCTTATCCGCTTACTATTTTTATCTGATACAATGATTTTCCCAATTTCTGGTGCCCTAATAGAAATTAAACTTTCAATTAAAATCTTGCCCATATTTCCACAACCAATTATTCCAACTTTCATCTTCAATGAGTGCATCACTTAGCGAGCATTAGCGAAGCCGTCTGCGAATTAGACCCCTCACCCAGCAACCCCATAGCTCTCTTTCAAGTCGGCTGGGTGAGGAGTAAATTCAGCCAGCAGACTTATGTTTGCTCCCTTCGGTCGCTCCGTAAGTCTGGGCTTCATTTAAATATAGCTGAACCTATTCTCAGTATAGTAGCTCCTTCCTCAACTGCAATTCTGTAATCCTGACTCATACCCATTGATAAATGCATAGGAACGTTTTGCCCGTTTTGTCTGTTGTTAATTTCGTTTCTTAATTCTCTGAGTCTTTTAAAAAATGGACGGGCCTTTTCTGAATTATCCACCAAAGGCGCAATAGTCATAAGTCCGCGAACTTTAACATTTTTCATTCTCAATGTTTCCTTAATCAATGAGAAAGTCTCCTTATAACTTACCCCATACTTTGATTCTTCACCAGAAGTATTTACTTGAATTAATACATCCTGCACTTTATTTAATTTCTTAGTTCTTCTATCGATTTCTTCAGCTAACTTTATACTATCTACAGAATGTATAAGGGAAAAGAGCTTTATTGCATATTTTACCTTGTTAATCTGAAGATGTCCTATCATGTGCCAGATTATTTTATCTGAGATGTATTGGAACTTAGCTATCGCATCCTGGACTTTATTTTCTCCAATATGGTTAATACCCAAATCAATTGCTTGCTTAATCTGTTCTAAATTTGTTTCTTTTGTTACACAGACTAAAGTTATATCTTCTGGATTCCTTCCAACTTTTTCTGCTGACTTTTTAATATTAGACTTTACTTTTCCTATATTTTCTTGCACGCTTAGGAAAGTATATCGTTTGTTATTTTGCTTTCGCTTCTCCATATATTGTTTGTAAATGCTACTGCAAGGTTCAGCAAGGTACGATTAGCGCATCAAGGAACTTCGCAAGGTGCGCTTAGCGCACAAGGAATAGTTCTGAGGTCTGACTTCGCCAGAGCGAAGTTTCCTGAATCATTCTAACCTAATTTAACACAAGAGGAAATCTCTGTCAACTCTCTACACAGATGGTGTCTCTTGGTTATATGTGGATAAAATAATCACTGGGAGGAGAAAATTTGGTGGAATATTTAGTCATACAGGAAGTTTCTTATCCAAGAACTAAAAAAGTGGTAATATGCTGAGAGAATAAAACATTAAAAACTTCTAAAAAATTTGTCTTCCTAAAAGTGACGGGATATCATCGCGAGCTAAAAATCCCACAGGGACTCCTCTTTCCCAACTGCCTAATTTTATCTTAACTTTCTTATGCAAGTATACTTTCTCTTTGCCGCCTATTCCCATAGTTTAATATGACATACAATCTTTAAAATTTATACCTAATTCTATATCATAAAATTTAGGCAAAAGTGTATAATCTACATCAGTATCTACAATCATCAATATATCCATCCAATTATTGCTTCTATTTGACCAAAAGCTTATTTTTGCTAGTGGTCGATAAACAACACCAAAAATTTCTGATCTTTTTTTGAAACCTAACAGTACTATGTTAAAATTTAGTCTTTTTTTGATTCTTCCCTGTGCCCTTTAGGGTACCTGTGCCCTAAAGGGTATAAGATATAACTTATGCTCTTACAACCTGTGCCCTTTAACGAGCACATAACTTAGAGAGTGATAGCGAAGCTAAGTTATAAGTGCGAGTTAACCCCTCACTCAACAAAAAGTTGAGTGAGGGGTAAATTCAGCCAGCAGACTTATGTTTGCTCGCTCCGTAAGTCTGGGCTTCA
>CAYOMG010000162.1:0-2864 GCA_964404995.1 uncultured Planctomycetia bacterium
GTTGTGAAAAAACTTATTTGAGAAGTTTACATTTCTCCCATTGCTTGTGTCTTCCAAACATAAGGTCTTTGTCTCAATTGACTAATATAATTTTTAACAAATGCTATCGGTTTATAAATTAAATCTTGAAGATGTATCAAAACAAAGACAATTGTTGTAGAGACCCCTTCTAAAATAATTATAGGAGTAGATTTATCAGTAGAAATTACTTTTTTTCCCTGATAAGGCTTACCTACCATTCTGTTTACAAATGGTGACAGAAAATTGGGTATTCCTATATCTAAAACTACTATACCTGCAAATAGTAAAAATAAGCCATGGGGATTTCTCATTCGAGACAACCCCACTATCTCCCATCCTAATAGTGTACCTAATAACCATAAATTAAAAGCTGCCTGCCCAATCAGTCCCCTTAGAAGTGTATATAAATGTGCGCGTCTACCAGGATTAAATTTTCTAAATAAAAATTGTCTTACTGTTTCCAAATCTCCCCATAACCATTGTGCCCAACGAGTAAGTTCAGACAGTTTATTAGAAAAACTTTTCTCTAAAATATATACATCTTCTAAGAGACAAGTGTTAGTCCATAGAGATTCTTGAAAATCGTGAGAAGCTGCTTTTCCCGGATGTAATTTCTCGGATTTAACTACATCTTTTAAATATTTTTCGAGATTCATAGCTCCCTTACCATAAAAAGGCGAAAATTTATATATTCTCCATTTAGCTATTGGATCAAATCGTCCCATTTCTTTCTGTGCAGATATAATCTTTATATATAAATTCTCTTTAGGATTCGAAATTTCAATAGACGGCTGATACATGGTAAACTTTTTATTTTCTGAATGGAGCATTTTAGCTACTAATTTTTTAACCTCTCCCTTAGGCCAAACATTATCTGCATCAGATATGATAGATATTTTTATTCTCTTACCTTGTTCTATTTCTACATCTTTCCCATCTAAAATATCTTCAACTGGATTTTTTATACCCAAAGCTTTTGTATCTCCTAAAATGCAATCAAATATTCTATTATCTGAACACCTTGTGCCTTTTGTCCACTGTTCCCATCTCTTATCTGTATATAGTCTTGGCCTTGCCCAGCCTTCGTAAAGGAGCAAGAGACTGTCGTGATAAATCCCCACTTTTTTGAAAAAATCACATTTATGGTCTCTATGAAAATAAAAAACGCTATCTCGGCCAAACTCGTCTTGCAACTTCACAATCTCTTTTTCTGTATATGTTCTCACATCTAAATCTCTGGTGTTATCTATAACTATAAATTTTAAATTCTTTTTTTCTTCTTCAAGATTATTGACTATATCTTTTTTCATACTTGAGAGAAGGTTATCCATTTCTCTGGTAGTTTTAGCAAATATTGGTCTGAAAAAAGCGATTGTTATATCTTGAGGAATTCCTTCTTTAATTATTTTTTTCTCTGATTTTAGAAGTAAAGGTTTTGCACTAGCGAAAAAACTCAAATTTACAATTCTATCTGCTACTGAGTGAAAGCAGTATGCAAAAAGAACAGCCATAATTATTCCAAATAAAAAATTCCAGCTAAACAAACTCAAATAAATTAAGGTTACTACTACTACTATTGCCCACTTTGACAATTTGTAGGTTAATAACTCCTTCTTGTCTATCAATAATGAATTAGTCATGATTTATAATTATACTCCTTATTTAATATATGTCCAGTAAATATTTAATCACTGTTGGAAATGGGAAGATACATAGTACCCCCACCCCCTGTCTGCCGTCAGGCCACGCTTAGCGTGGCGGGTAGAGATTTTCACAAGATTCTTCTTTATTTTTATCTTGTGTTAATCTTGTGTAATCTTGTGGTTAAAAAGGAAATTCCTATACTATTAAATTATTTATGATTTTAATATTTTTAATGCTTTAATCTAAGTGCATCTTTAACCAGGCTCTCCGTATTAAGAGAGCTTCTTACCAGAGGACCACAGGCTACAGCTCTAAAACCAAGATTATAGGCTATTGTGTTATATTCTTCAAACTGTTCAGGAGTTACAAATCCAAATACTTTTAATTGTTTTGGAGAAGGTCTAAGATATTGACCTATAGTTAAAATATCGCATTGTGCATTTCTTAAATCTTGCATTACTTTTACTACTTCTTCCTTGCATTCACCTAAGCCTACCATTAATCCTGACTTAGTGAGCATATTAGCTTCTACACTCTTTATCCTGTTCAATATTTCTAAAGAGCTCTTGTAATCTGCCTGAGGACGTACCTTTGGATAAAGCCTTGGGACAGTTTCTAAATTATGTCCTATTATATCTGACTTACTAAAAACAATCTCATCTAATGCTTGTAAGTTATTATTAAAGTCAGGGATTAATACTTCTACAGTTATTTGTGGATTAAAAATTTTTATTTTTCTAATTATTTCCGCAAATTGCAACGCCCCACCATCGCATAGATCATCTCTTGTAACAGATGTAATTACTATATGTTTTAACTTTAATATTTCTGTAATTTTTACTATTCTTTCTGGTTCATCTATATCTAAAGGTAAAGGCTTACCTTTGCTAACATTACAAAAACTGCAATTTCTTGTGCAAATTTTGCCTAAAATCATAAAAGTTGCTACTTTTTTAGAATAGCAGGTAAATCTATTTGGACAACATGCACTTTCACAAACTGTATCTATCTTATTAGTTTCTAATAATTTTTTAAATTCTTCTACATTTTTTATGTTTACTGCTTTTATTTTGAGCCAGTCAGGATTTTTTCCCATTTTAGCTTAATTATACTTTCAATCCCGTTGATGTCAATAATTTTGTAGATTGTCAAGCCGAAATTAAAATGTCACCTTCTTAACGAAATAGAAATGTCCTGTT
>CAYOMG010000163.1:0-2856 GCA_964404995.1 uncultured Planctomycetia bacterium
GATTCAATTCACTTATGTCTCGTTCTTGGGAATATTGAAAAAGATTCACAAGAGTCAATTTTAGTAAGAGTTCATTCTGAATGCCTTACAGGGGATGTGTTTAAATCCAAAAAATGTGACTGTGGAGGTCAGTTGCATAAAGCTCTGGAGATAATAAAAAATGAATCTAAAGGTGTAATACTCTATATGAGACAAGAAGGAAGGGGAATAGGTCTTCTGAATAAAATCCGTGCTTATGAACTGCAGAATGAAGGCTATGACACAGTTGAAGCAAACCAAAAGCTTGGATTTGAACCAGACCTAAGAAGCTATGGGATAGGAGCTCAAATCCTGGTAGACTTAGGATTAAAAAATATTAAATTGCTCACTAACAACCCTAAAAAAATTGTTGGGTTGGAAGGGTATGGATTAAAAATCCAGAAGCGTTTGCCGTTAGAAGTGCCTACTACTTGTTTTAATAGAAAATATTTAGAAACAAAAAAAATAAAATTAGGCCATAAGATAACACTAACCACTACCCCGCACTCCCGTGTGAGGAATGCAGGATACCACACTCAAAAGAGTATGGAGGAGACTAAACCAGGAGGTAAATATGGCAAAAAAATTTGAGGGAAGTCTTATAGGTAAAGGAAAAAAGTTTGCAATTGTAGTCTCTAGATTTAACCAGTTCATTACAAATAGATTACTTGAAGAAGCATTTGATACTCTGGTTCGACATGAAGTGTCAGATGAAGATATTGAGATAATTTGGACCCCTGGTTCTTTTGAGATACCTCCGGTTGCAAGAAGACTGACAGATTCAGAAAGATACGATGCAGTTATTTGTTTAGGGGTGATACTTAGGGGTGATACTTCGCACTTTGAGTACATTTCTTCTCAGGTAGCTAAGGGAATCGCAGAAGTTGCAATCAGCAGTAAAATCCCTACTATATTTGGGATAATAACTGCAGAAACGATGGAGCAGGCAATAGAACGTGCCGGGGCGAAAAAGGGCAATAGAGGCAAAGATGCAGCCATCCATGCATTGGAAATGGCAAATCTCTATCAAAAGATTTGAAGCTTTCTCCTTTATAAAAATTTTTTATAATAAATTGAAAATAAATCGTTCTTTGTCAAATTTTTGATTTAGAGTTTTTATTCTGAGAAAGTTTTGAACTTCTTTTCTTCTACCTTCCGTAAATTTAAGAAAGATTTGGATTTATAATTTTAATTATGCGTAAGCGCAGTAAAGCCAGAGAGCAGGCTTTGAAACTACTATATCAAATAGATGTTTCAAAGCAAGATTGTGATGAAGTTATAGAGGATTTTTGGCATAGATATAAAGAAGAAAATTTTATAAAAGATTTTACTGTCCAGATAGTAGAAGGGGCCATTTCCCATCTTTTAGAAATAGACAATATTATTGGTAAATATACCCAGAATTGGAAACTCTCGAGAATAGCGGTTATTGATAGAAATATTCTTCGCATAGGGTGTTTCGAGCTTTTGTTCTTACAGGATATCCCACCTAAAGTCTCCATAAATGAAGCGATAGAACTTGCTAAAAAATATGGAGATGTTAACTCAAGTAAATTTATAAATGGCATTTTAGATAAGATACATAAGACAGAACTTAGACTACAGGCTACAGAGAACAGAGAACAGAAAACAGAAGGATAAATTACTGGCTACAAGCTGCAGGATACAGGATACAGGATACAGGATACAAGCTACAGGCTACAGGCTTACAACTACAAGCTGCAAGCTGCAAGCTGCAGGATACAGGCTGTAGGCTTGTGACGTGAAGCATGTAGCTTGAGACTTCTGATATTTGTTTGACCATATAATATTCTCATATGAAATATGCTGACCTTCATACTCACACCGTTTATTCTGATGGAACTTTTACTCCGAAGCAATTAGTTGAACAAGCAAAAAAAGCAGGTCTATCCTGTATTGGGATTACTGACCATGACAGCGTAGATGCAATTGGGCCTGCTTTAGATGAAGCAAAAGTGCTTGGTTTAGAGATAATTCCAGGAGTAGAACTTACTGCGGAGTTTAAAGAGTCTGAGATTCACATTTTGGGATACTACATTGATTGGAGACAGGAGAAGTTTTTAAAGGAACTTAAGCTTCTCAGGGATGAAAGAGTTAAGCGAATGAGAAAAATGTTAGATAGATTGAGAAAATACCAGATAAAACTTGACTTACAAGAAATTTTGTCAATTTCAGGAAAAGGTGCAGTGGGCAGACTTCACTTAGCAAGAGTAATGCACCAAAAAGGCTTTGTCTCATCAATAAGGGAAGCTTTCAATAAATATATTGGAGATAATAAACCATGTTATATTAAAAAGAAAAGATTTACCCCTCTGCAAACTATGTCTATGATTGAAGAAATTAATGGTGTTTGCGTATTGGCTCATCCACATCTTATAAATAATAATAATTACATTATTGATTTTGTAAAATACGGACTTAAAGGTATTGAGGTATACTACCCTGGGATGGCTGGAAATTTATCCTTATATTATCAAAATCTTGCTAAAAAATTCCATCTTTTCATAACCGGAGGTTCAGATAGTCATGGCCAGGCTAAAGAGGGCGATTATTTGGGCAAGGTGAAAATTCCTTACTCAGTAGTGGAAAATTTAAAAGATGAAGCAAAAAGATAATTACGAGAAGTATTTAAAACGCACATTCAAACTTGCTTTAAAAGGTAAAAATAATGTAAGTCCTAATCCGCAAGTCGGCGCAGTTATAGTAAAGAGCGGAAAGATAATTGCAGAAGGATACCATAGAAGAGCAGGGGAGGCCCATGCAGAGATAGAAGCTTTATTTAAAGCAGGTAAGAAAGCTAACGGCGCTAGTTTATAT
>CAYOMG010000164.1:0-2763 GCA_964404995.1 uncultured Planctomycetia bacterium
GGCTACTTCCAAACCTTTATGCTTTTGTATTTCGCCCCATTTACCCTTAGCAATTCCCGTATTCTCTCCTCCATATCTGAAGGAACCAAAAGTACACCGTCCCCTAATTTATACTCTTGCTTGTTAATTAAGCCTCTTCTCTGGCTATAATATGATTTACCCTTAACCATTTGAGAAAACCCATAGCCAAACAAACCCCTATGAATAGCGGACTTACCTTTTGAAACGAGACCTTTTGTAGAATAGGTTATCAAAGAAAGCGGTCCGTTGTTTAGATAAAGAAGGGTTTAGAATCGTCCGCCAATCGTCCGCCAATCGTCCGTTATATCCGCAGGGAATAATGAGTCCCTCTTCCCTTACCAACCATCTTGATAATTTTTTTCTTAACCATATAAGATAATTCCTCATAAGCAACTGTTTTCTCAATCCCACAGATATCACAACAAGTCTTTCTATCTATCTTACTATGTTCCCTTAGATATTTTATAACCTTAATCTGTCTTTCATTTAATCCCAAACTTCTTAAGTATTCTTCCGTTATTTTCCCAATGAAGGTAACAACAAAATCTCCTGTTATATGTTTAAATTCCGGTTCCGGAATTTCCCATTCTTTGCAGTATTTTATCATATCATTTGTTCCTGTTCCTACCTCTTCTATAAACCTTATCCAAAAAAATTGTCTGGCTATTAAAGGATTTCTTGGAATTGATTTGTGAGTTTTCCTCAAGTCTTTTGGTGTTAAAGGGCTTGGCAATTCCCCTGGGCTCCAAACTTCTAAATAATCGTCAAAAACTCTGATTTGAACATTGCCTTTCTCTTCATAATTACGGTGACATACTGCATTGACGATTGCTTCTCTTATTGCATCCGGAGGATATTTATATCTTTCCTCTCTTTGTGGCTTTCCATCTAACCATACAGCTTTAGGAATATGTTCTAAAACAAAATTGAGGGTTTTATTTACCTGATCAATTATATTTTCACTGATAACCTTCATATCAATAAATGGCTTAACCGCCTCATTCCCCTTGAAACGAACACATCTGACTTCTGCCTGAAAAAAGAATTTTTGCGGTTCCTTCGCAAATAATAAAATTGAAGCATTTGTTGGCTTCCCATTTTTTAAAGCGTTTAATCTCATCAAAACCTCGTTAGTTGGTGTATTTACCGGTATATTCAAGTTTCGTTCATGTCTGGCCTCTTTTAGAAACCACTTAACTTTTTCTTCATCAATATCTTTTAACCTTGCTTCTTTGCAAATTTGAGAATCAAAATATAGTTTTTCTTTATGTTTTTCTAAGATAAGCCTCTCATATTCGTCTTTGGACATTCTTATGGTAGACCTTCCTACCCTCTTATATGGCCTGCCAAAGGCTAAAACTAAATGGTCGGAGGATTCTTGGACTTCAATGATGATTACGGATTTGCTGTTTATTTTCTCTACGGTTATACGGGAATGAATCTTGGGATCAGTACTCTGGGAGATCTTATCTTATTGGTAAGGCGTTCAATGGTATCTTTGCCTATTTCTACACCAAGTGCTTTGCCTGATTTAGAAACACCGATAATTATTTTACCGCCTTCAGTGTTAGAAAAAGCAGAAATTGTCTCAATAATCTCATTAACCTGAGATAGAGAAGGTTTCCACTCAATATTTAAGGATTCGGCACTCCCAATTAGTTTCATCTATTATTTTCTTCCTCTAATTCAACATAACCAAAGGCTTCATCCAAAAATTCCTTTACTGTATGGGTTTCGCCTGTCCCAATCACATAATCATCAGGTTTATCCTGTTGAAGCATAAGCCACATAGTTTCTATATATTCAGGAGCAAACCCCCAATCTCTCTTAGCATTTAAATTACCTAAATAGAGTTTGTTTTGCTTTCCAGCGATAATATTAGCAATTGCCCTGGTTATCTTTCGGCTCACAAAGGTCTCCCCTCTTCTTGGAGATTCGTGATTGAAAAGTATCCCATTACAGGCAAACATTCCATAGCCTTCCCTATAATTTCTGGTCATCCAATAAGCATAGACCTTAGACGCAGCATAAGGACTGCGCGGATGAAAAGGGGTCTCTTCATTCTGTGGAGCAGGGGCATTCCCGAACATTTCACTACTTGAGGCTTGATAAAATCTGATTTTGTTTCCACTCCTTCTAATAGCTTCTAAAATCCGTATTGTTCCAAGGCCAGTTACATTTCCAGTATACTCTGCTAAGTCAAAGCTAACCCGAACATGAGATTGTGCTCCTAAATGGTATATTTCATCGGGCTTAATGTTATAGATAAGATTCGTCAATTGTTCAGAATCACACAAATCTCCATAGTGGAGAAAAAATCTTGCTTCTGGTTCGTGCGGGTCTTTATAAATGTGGTCTATTCTTCCGGTATTAAAAGTGCTTGCCCTCCTGATAAGACCATGAACTTCATATCCTTTGGATAGTAAAAACTCAGCTAGACATGAGCCATCTTGACCGGTTATTCCTGTAATTAGTGCTTTTTTCATAAATTCTCCTAATTAATGCTTGTACCAAAATTCGCTAAAATTCGCTAATATCACCAATTTGCACAACGCGGGGTCACAGCCCTTGACCCCAATGAAGTAAACCTTTATGGGGTAAACCTGGGACAAATTAGCAAGCCGGGTGAGCAAGCTCACCCCTACTAACGGGGGTTACAAAGTTCCTTAAGTTTTGCTACAAAGGTTTTGGCCTTAGATAATAACTGTTTTAATTCTGTTTCGGTAATAGCTGATTTTGACT
>CAYOMG010000165.1:0-2744 GCA_964404995.1 uncultured Planctomycetia bacterium
AACTTATGGAGCTAACGAAGTTAGCGAACATAAGTTCTATGTCTGAATTTACCCCCACTGATTCGTTTTGCATTCGCAAAAGCGAATCAAAACGGTGGGGACTCATTGGAGGGAGAAAAAATTAATATGCAACAACAAGAAAGTGAAGCCGAATTTATTAAAAAGCTATTATCTCATCCGCTTTTACTTAAAGAGAAGAAATTGTATAGCAGGCTTCTTGGAAAAGATGTAATATGGATTATAACCCTTCCTCTGAACGAAGGTTGTGACATAAAAAGAGGAACTGAAATAAAAAAGATTTTAAGTGAACAGAATAAATGTGAATTTTTAGCATCAAACAAAAAAATCCTTTCTAAATGTAAGAGTTGCATAATAGAAAATTTTGCAAAGGCTCAAAATACAAAAAAATCACAAAGATTTCGTTGTCAGTTAAATTTATTTGGGGTATGCTTACCTTTAATATATAAGGATAAATTATATGGACTTTTGGGGGTTTGTCACGCCGGTCGCAACTTAAATGAGAATTTTATATCTCTTCTTGTCACTTTTATTGAAGCTTTATTAGAAAATGTCTATAAAGAATTAGAACTTTCACGACTATATGAAACGATTCGTCCAAGAGCAATTGCACTTTCTACTATCCATACAGTTCATCGAATAATCGGCTCAACTCTTAATCTTGATGAATTACTCCCAAAACTTGCAAGATTAAGTTTACAAGCATTAAGAGCTAATAGATGTACTATTATGATGAATGATAAAGAAAATAAATATTTAATTCCAAAAACAGTAATTGATATTTCTAAAAAACACACAAAGAGTAGAAAAGTTAAAATAGGTTATGGTATTATGGGGAAAGTTGCAAAAGATGGAGTATCTTTGTGTGGAAGAAATTATATTTGCGTTCCACTTATTGAGGAAGAAGTTACAGGAGTTATTGAGATAAAAAATAAACAGAACAAGAAACCATTTACTATATCTGAGCAGGAGATACTTACAGTTTTTGCTGAGCAAGCAGTAGTAGCTATAAATAATGCGCAATTATACGAAGAACAAAGAAAAGTCATAGTTGGAAGCATAAAATCAATAGCTTCCGTTTTGGATGCTAAAATTCTACATGAATATACTCATTCCATAGAATTTAGTAAAATTGTATTGGAATTAGGTAAGGAGTGTGATTTAAATGAAGAAGAGATGAAAAGCTTAGAATACGCTTCATACCTGAGAGATGCTGGGAAGATTGGAATCCCGGAAGAGATTTTAACTAAACCCACTTTTCTCACAGGAAAAGAATTTAAAATTGTTAAAACTCATCCTGAGAGAGGAGCAAAGTTAATCAAACCCTTAGAAGTATTAAAACCTACAATACCTATTATACTCCATCATCATGAGAAATATGATGGCACAGGATATCCCCACCACCTTAAAGGAGAACAGATTCCCTTAGGTGCGAGAATAATGGCAGTAGCTGATACATTTGAGGCTATGATTACGACAAAGTCATATAAAGGTGCTATGAGTGTTTCTAATGCAGTTGAAGAGGTAAAGAAAAATAGTGGTACCCAATTTGATCCTAAGGTAGTAAATGCATTTTTAAAATTGGTAAAAAAAGGAACCATCAAAAAAATATTGAATAAAAGAAAACCGCTGAAAAAATCCATGTCTGAGTAAGTGCCAAAGGCCGATTTTTTTTAAAAAACCTCAAAAGATGAAAGACCTAAATAAAATTCTGGACTCTCCTTTAAAATTAAAAATTATGAATTTTTTTGTAGAAAACCCTGCCTCTGTTGAATCCGCAAGAGGTATTTCTGTCTGGATAAATAAAGACATACAAGAAGTAAAACATGCTCTCTCTGAATTAGAAACTGAAGATGTAATAAAAACTTACCAAAGTGCTACTATTGTTGGATACTCTTTTATTTCAGATGAAAAATTATGTAAAAAAATTGCTAATTTTATAAAAAGACCGCCTTGAAAAAGCCTAAAAATCTATAGAGCTTGATTAAAAAACCAAGATATTATATAGAAAATAAGTCACAAAAGGTTAACTTGATATATTCTGTTAATCTTTTTTAAAAGGAGCTTTGATGAGAATTACTACACAGGAAATAAAATTTACGACTAATGGCGAACCTGATGTAATTGATCTTTCGGATATGGTTTTAGAGAAATTAAAAAAAACTAACATTAAATCCGGCATATTAACTCTATTTGTTTCAGGCTCAACTGGTGCAGTATCAACTATTGAATACGAACCCGGTCTTAAAAAAGATATTGTATCTTTATATAATAAACTCATCCCTAAAATGTCTAAATATAACCATGATTCTACCTGGGGTGATGGAAATGGATATGCTCACTTGAGAGCAACTTTGCAAGGTGCGTCCATCACTATCCCTATTGTAGATTCAAGGTTAACCTTAGGCACCTGGCAACAGCTTGTATTTTTAGAATTTGACAATCGCCCTCGTAACCGTCACATAATTCTACAATTTATAGGGGAAGAATAAGAAATATGTTCCGATATATGTGTTTGGCGGTAGAACCTCCACATAAAGTAAAACCTCCGTTTGGGAAAAGGGAAAAAAGAGGTGCAGGAAATAGTTATGCCTAATAGAATAGCCTATGTAGTAGCAGGTCCAAATGGCAGCGGAAAAACAACTTTTGCTAAAGGATTCATAGAGGAAGTTGTAACTACTCAGGTATTCAGAACTCAGAATTCAGAATCCAGAATAGAATGCCTA
>CAYOMG010000166.1:0-2737 GCA_964404995.1 uncultured Planctomycetia bacterium
ATATGTCTATATGATGCAATCATTAGATGACCATTGCTATAAGGGTAGATATTTAAGATACTGAAACAAAATTTATTGCGTTTTATTATATAGTTTTGCTTATCTTTTTTCTGTTTAGATTTTATACAAAATATACACTCTTTTTCTTTATGTGTTGATATGTATTCTTTCCTCCATGGTGCCCAGATTTTATCCATTAATCTCCTTTGAGCTTCTAATGGCTTCGTCAAAAAATGGTTTTGCAAATTTAGTATCCCAGACTCTATCTGAAAATTTTCTCGTCCTTAGAGTCTCAAGGAAACTCTCAAATTCATCAAAATATGCACCGTAAAGATGAAAACTGTCACTTATATCTATGTAACTACCTATATTGATGTTACAATTTATTTTTTTAGAAATCCTTTCTGCAATAATTTTTTGTAAGGAAGTTAAAGCATACATATTCATAAAACTTGCTTTGTATGCATCACGAGAACGCCAGTGAGAAGTTAATGTTAAAAATTTTTCACCTTTCTTATTATTTAAAATTCGTAAATGTATTCTTTGTAAACAAGGAGAATCATCTACAAACGGATCTAATTTAGGACTCCATGTTATAGCTTGAGCTCTTCTTGAATATTCTACTTGCGATAGTTTGTCTATTATATAATCAATTTGGTTAATTTTTTCTTTCCCCGTGGGATAAGCATATAATCTCTGATGGTATGTATATGTCCATTTTCCCTCCTCTGGTTTGATCCAGTGGTCATGAATACCATTTACTACTTCTTGACGATATATCTCCAAATCTTCTAACCCTCCTGGGAAAGCCCTGTGTATCCTGGGCTCAACAAAGGGCTCATTTACTACTATTATCATAGTGCAATCTTTGCTTAGCGGATCATTAGATTTATCATATTCAGTTTTTATTCGAATACCTTTTCCCCACAATTTCAATAAAGCCTTCTCCCACGCTTCAGGAAGTGTAGTCGCTTCTACTTTAATTACAGGCAAAATGGAATTTCTAACGGTGCTCATTGGAAAATTGGAGTTTGATTATATAAATCTAAAAGAAAGTTTAGCTGATTTAATTCCCAAACCCAAAGCTTTCTTTCCTTTGCTAAAAGTTGGACATTTGAATCTAAAGTGCCGATTATTATAAATATTTTTCTTTTTATATTTCTCCTTGTCCTTTTACAGGCTTTATCAAATTCTAAAATATCTTCAGGTTCTACTTCCCCTTTTTTGATAGCACAAATCCAAGTAGTATTATTTTTATGGGCTAGAAGATAAGGACCTAATTTACCAACCATGGCAGTTTCTACTATATCGAAACGAAGCAATATTTTTCGTCGAGAATTAAATGCAATAGTTTCATTTTGAAAACTCTGAAACAAACTAATAATTTTATCAAAAGCATCTCTTTTTAACTCCTGTTGAAAGAGATTTATTACATTGCTGAATTTTTGGTTGAATCTCTCTATTTGTTTTTCGGGTTTATCAGAAATATATAAACTTAAAAGTTTATTTTTATATGCCAACTCAAGCCATATTTTAAATAGTCTATCAGTTAAATTATAAAAGTTTGAATGTTTAGATACTACTTTAAGTTCTATTAATTTTGTTAGATATTTCAACATATCTTTTCTATGTGATGACCCTGAGGAATCTTTTATATTTCTTAAAGAAGAATTTTTAGAACTTAAAGTAAAAAGCAGAGTCATAAATATAGTCTCATCTTTACTTTTATATAAATTTTTAAGTTTAGAATAAAAATACTGAAACAAGAAACTCTTCGAATCAAATAATAGAGATTTAAATACTTGCTGGATTTGTTCTTGAGTAATTATCTTAACGTTGGGTAGTGCAAGGTAATTTTTTAATTCAGATACAAATAAATCTAAATAAAAGGGGGAACCATCTGTAATCCATGTTAGAAATGTGCTATATTTATCCGGTATTTTATACGGATGAAGTTTCTTATTTAAGAAATCCCTGGTTTCAGTAAGTGTAAAAAGCTCGAGAAAGATTATTTCAAACTTACCAAAAAGTAGAGACAGCTTTTCAGAAAGAATAAATTTAGCTTTATTTATCCTGGAACTAATTAAAATATACATAATAGATTTTTGCGCCATAATTTCCTTACCTAATTTAGCAAAGGGATGTCTTATTTGAAGATTCTCCAGAAAGTGAAATTCATCAATTATAATTACAATAAATATTCCTGTTTCCTTATGAAGAACAAAAGGTAGTTCTAAAAGTAAAGAATAAATTTGTTCCATGTTTTTTTTATTTCTTATATACTCTTCAATTCTATTAATAGATGATAACGTCTCTGGAATAAGTTTCATACCTTTTAGTTTTAAAAATTCAAGATTGTATTCTAGATTACCAACACCAACTTGTTTTAAGTAATAATATAATAATGCAGTCATAAATCTATACGCAAAGCTTGTAAAGGTTTCAATTTTTACCTCAACATAAACCATAAGTATCTTGGGTTCATTAAAATGTCTGATAAATTGAAATATAAGAGAAGTTTTACCTGATAATTCAGTTCCTAATATAGCCAGATTTTGACGGAAACCTTCTTTTAGTGAATTTATGCGTCTATATAGGAAATCTAATACAGCTTTTCTGCCATAAAATTCATTATCTATTGCAGGTTCAATAAACATGATAGAGGAATTGTCGAGAATCTCACTTTCAGAGCGGGCGAGGGGAATCGAACCCCCTGCGCTAGCTTGGGAAGCTAGGG
>CAYOMG010000167.1:0-630 GCA_964404995.1 uncultured Planctomycetia bacterium
ACTCCAGACCCTTTGCCTGATGGATAGTTGTTAATATGAGATATTCATCTTTATCTCGACCGTCCCTTACTGTCTCACCTCTAAAATCTTCATGAAGGCTGGTATCAGAGAGAAACCTCTTTATGGATTTATAAGGATTGGCAAAAATTGCGAGCTGCTCTAAGTCCTGCAATCTATCCTGGACATCCTCAAAGGTAGCTACAGCATAATCCTTATAGCCTCTCCTTACGATCTCCTGAATTACCTGAGATGGTTGAGATTTGATCTTAGAGTTATTAATAATTCTCATCACATCTGCAAATTGCCCAAAGCCCTGCTTGGCTCCTTTTGGTAAATCTGGGGTGAAATTGGTAGAAAGAATTTCCTGAAGAGGATGGGAAGATTTTTCAATCTTCTGCCATAGTTGATGGCTGTAACTTCTTCCAATGCCACGATAAAGACAGAAAGCTCTCTTCCATGATAGTTCATCCTTTGGATTGACCAATATCTTCATGAAGGCCAGGACATCCTTTATATGAGCCTGTTCAAAATACTTCACTCCCCCTCTTATGATGTAAGGAATATCTCTCTTTAAGAGTTCCAGCTCAAGCTCTGCCGCCTGATATCTTGCTCTGAATAAAACCGCTATCT
>CAYOMG010000167.1:677-2720 GCA_964404995.1 uncultured Planctomycetia bacterium
ACAAAAATAGCCTGTTCTCTGATGTCCTTGAGGGCCACAAGAGCTGGTTTTTCTCTTTCTCCCTGAAGGCTGACTAAGTGTTTGGAGAATTGATTCCTGTTATGCTTAATGCTTTCATTAGCAATATTGAGAATTTGAGGACTGCTTCTATAATTAATCCCAAGCCTAAAGATTTTGCTACCAGGAAACTCCTTGGGGAACTCAAGGATATTTCTTATATCAGCAGCCCGGAAGGAATAGATGCTTTGAGCATCATCTCCCACAACCAGCATGTTCTTGTGATAACTTGAGAGAATCTTCAGAATTTCGTATTGCAGCCTGTTAGTATCCTGATATTCATCAACCAGAATATACCTAAACTGGTGCGTGTAATAGTTCCTTGCCTCGGGCGCCTCTTCAAGGAGCTTGAGCCATTTGGTCAAAAGGTCATCGTAGTCCATATTGTTTGAATCCTTCTTTCTCTTAGCATACTGTTCTGCCACTTTCTTTATCTCAGGGATTATATCCTCAAAGTATTCATAATATTGAGCGACAATCTCCTCTATTGGTCTAAGGCTGTTGGTTACGAAACTGATAATTGATTCAATTACCCCTGGTTTGGGGAATCTTCTTTCCTTCGTATTTAAGCCTAACCCATCAATGCAAGAACCAACAAGGTTTCTGCTGTCATCCCGGTCAAGAATGCCGAAGTTACGAGAGTAGCCCAATCTATTAGCATATCTTCTTAAGGTAAGGTTTCCGATATGATGAAATGTCCCTCCCCAGAGACCCCTGGGCTGATACTTGATGAGCAGCTCAACCCTGCTTAGCATCTCCCTGGCTGCTTTGTTGGTAAAGGTAACAAGAAGTATAGTTTCTGGCGGAATTCCCCTCTCTAAAAGATAAGCCACCCTATAGATGAGAGTTCTTGTCTTCCCTGAACCTGGTCCGGCTAAGACCAAAACCTGACCTTCTGCCTGAGTTACCACCTCATACTGCTCAGGGTTTAACGCCTTTGCGTAATCAATCCTGGTTGGCTTCTCAGCAACAAGGGGTTTTAGGGTATATTGCTTCATTTTATTTATATCTCTTTAATAACTGCCTGTCTTTAAAAGTAAGTTTACATTTCTAATGAAGCTTAGACACGATTCCAGGTGGAGTCTTAATTCTCTTCGCCTCCGCTTCACTTCGGAGGCAAGCAGAAACGCACCGACAGAGTTACCACTTTCTGTTCCTATTGTGCGCAGGATTTCAGGACTACCATGCGAGTTGTACGTGATTAGTCTGGGTTCTGTTCAAAAAAAGTTCGGATTTCGTCCAAAATTCCTGCTAAAATCCAAACCCGGGGTGGAGTTGCCCCCCCCCACAACCGCTTAGCAGGCAGCTGCCTTCAACCGCTCGGCCACTTCTCCATAAAAATATTGTAAAGTGAAATCTATTTTTATTGTAAATCAACTATTTGGTTCTGGATCTTCTTATCATAAAATCAACTACCTTACAACAATTTATTGTCTCAATTACAATATCGGGGTGATTACTTTGAAATACCCTGAATATTTCATCGGCAAAACCTTGCCCTATCGTTTTAACTTTATTAAAATCCAACAGAATAACTTTAAATTTATCAAGGCCCAGAATTAACCTTCTCGCCTGAGAGCGGGATATATACTTAACATCCTTCTGGTATAACTTAACGGTTACTTTGGTTTTTTGAAACTCATATTCGTCACTGGTATAGCGTTTAAATAAATCTTCTAAACTTTTCCTGGTTCTTTTCTTGAGCTGGAAGCAAACTTTTGTTCCCTGGCGAAATGGGATTTCTTCGGTGTAAATATCGTCCTGTTGATTGTTTATAATGAGCTTTATTTTCGAGCTTTGTATCTGAAATATATCGGCGCTCTTGGAAGTAAAAAATATACCCTCGCCCGTATGCCTATCGGGCATGGTGGTTTTTTTGCCCTTTAAAAGCTCTTCAAGGGCTTCATACTGATCCTTTAATTTGAATTTTCTTTGTATATGTTTAAAAATGCCCACACCCTTATCTATAACCTCAAAATAAATATC
>CAYOMG010000168.1:0-2706 GCA_964404995.1 uncultured Planctomycetia bacterium
TAGATTCCTATATAAGGCATAAAGGCTTAAAATGTCAGGTTTATGATTTCAATAATTATTTTTATAATGCTACGGAAAATTATAAAATGCTCTGGCATGTAGAGAATAAAAATTACTGGAGTAATGAAAAGACCTTTCCTTTAATCTGTGAATTATTTAAGTCTGAAATTGATTACGCTATAAATAAAATATTATCTACAGATACAGATTTAATTGGTTTCTCTGTGGTTGACCCCAAGGAGAGATTAACGATAGAAGTAATTAAGCGAATAAAGGATAAAGCGCCCTATAAGAAGATTATTTTGGGAGGTCCGGCTTGCTCCACAAAAGAGCAAAGAGATTTTTTTACTGATAATATTCCGGGCTATATAGATTATTTTGTAGTAGGAGAAGGAGAGGAAACTCTCTATGAAATTATTCAGAGAGAAAGGAATACTTTAAATAAAGATAATTTAGCCGGTGTGGCTATAAAAGTAGATGGCAGGTGGCAATATGCACCGCGCCAACCCATAAATCCTGTTGATACTATTCCTTTTCCGAACTATGAAGGCTTTGAATTATGTCAATACAACGGAGGAAAATCCTTGTTAGTGGAATGGTCGCGGGGCTGCATTGGTAGATGTAGCTTTTGTAAAAATTATTTGTTGGTTCCTGGCTATCGCCCAAAAAATCCAGAATTTATAATTAGGGAACTTGACTTTATTATTAATCGGTATGGTATAAATGAATTTACTGTATGCGATCCACTGATGAACGGTGATATTAAACAACTTAGCATACTATGCGATAAAGTAATAGAAAATGGTTTTAAGATAAAATGGTCAGGTCAGATTGCTCCCCGCAAGGAAATGAATTATGAATTATTTGCTAAGATGTGCAAAGCCGGCTGTTTTAAAATTCAGATTGGCGTAGAAAGTGGCTCAGATAAAGTGTTACGCAATATGAGAAAGATTTATACTGCAAAAATAGCACAGGAAAATATAAAAGCAGCTAAAAGAGCAGGTATGGAAGTTGAAGTTTTTATTATGATTGGTTTTCCTGGTGAAGGGGAAAAGGAGTTTAGAGAAAGTTGTAAGTTTATTAAAAACAATGCTTCTTATATTGATACCATAAAATCTATAAATACCTTGCATCTCATCGCTGGCACAGATGTATATGAAAAACATAAAGACTTTGGAATTAAGCCATTACCTAAAAATAATTGGCATTATTTGTGGGAAACATTGGATGGTAATAATTATCAAGTAAGGAAAAAGAGAGGAGAAATATTGTTGAATGAAACACTTAATTTGGGCTTAAATGTTTTGGAGACTAATTTGAAAGAAGGTAAAGAATCTTCTCTTGAACATTTCTTGAAAGAAACTGATACTTCAAAAATTGATGAAGCTAAGGAAAGATTAAAGATTCAGATAAACAAACTCCAAAATTTTAAAACTACTAAAGAGAAAATCTTAAGAGAGTCCATAGAATTAAAATATTATAAGCCCCCTCCTCTAAAGGAATTAGGAGGGTCTATCCTCCAGGATAAGAAACCGATATCTAAACTGATATTAATTTTTATTTTAAGATTCCCTTTAGTATCTTTTCTTTTAATTTTAGGTGTAGTTACAGACTTTTATGTATGGCTCCTAAAGAAGGCAAGGAAATGTATAATTTTTCCAGGAAGTTAAAAATTTTAATGGTTCATCCGCATGATATATTTGAAAGGTCCGAACCCTGGACTGTAAGGATTGTCAATATTGCAAGATGCCTTTGTGAAAGAGGGCATAATGTAAAACTTTTATATTTCTCTTTTGGCTACCATAAGTCAAACCAGATTCATAACTTTAAGGATAATTTACAAGCGATAAGTCTTGATAGAAAATGTGGAACTATAAATTTTATTAGAAATATAATAAGAATATCAAAATTTGCAGAATGGGCAGATGTAGTTCATTTCCAGAAATGTTTTTATTATGCTTCTATACCTACTATATTTGCTTGCTTTATAAAAAATAAACCTATCCATTATGATTGGGATGACTGGGAGACACAAATATATCATTATGGACAACCTGCTTCAAGATTAATAGGCATTTTTATTTATTTAATAGAAAGAACTATACCGAAGGTTGTAGATAGTATATCTGTATCCAGTGAAAGGTTGAAAAAATTAAGTTTATCTTACGGAATAAATAGAGATAGATTAGTCAAAGCACCTGTAGGGGCAGATTTAAATACTTTCCATCCGCAAAATGATGGTTATAGAATTAATGAGAAATTTAATATACAAAGTCCAATTGTTCTCTATTTAGGCCAACTTCATGGTGCCCAGTATGCGGAGCTTTTTATTGAAGCAGCTAAGATAATTTCAGATGCCAACCCAGATATAAAAGTTACTTTTATGATAGTTGGTGGGGGCTCCAGATTAGCTGAATTAAAAAAATGGGCTTTAAAGCTGAATGTAGCCAACCCTCTAATCTTTACAGACTTTGTACTACATGAGGAGATTCCTGAGTATATAGCTTCATCTTCAGTTTGTGTTGCCTGTTTTGAGAAAAATAATATTACTATTTGCAAAAGTCCTCTTAAGATTGCAGAGTACTTAGCTTCTGGTAAACCTATAGTAGCAAGTAGTGTGGGTGAAGTGAGGAATATGGTCGGTGGGATAGGCGTTTTAGTAAAACCAGGGGATAGTTTAGCACTTGCAGAGGGAATAGTTAAAGT
>CAYOMG010000169.1:0-226 GCA_964404995.1 uncultured Planctomycetia bacterium
AGAAAGTTCCTAAAAGAATAAATATTAGAACTAACCAAATTTTTGGAATAAGAGATCTCTCCGTCTTAACAATTCCAAATATGATAGTATTAAAATTTTGTTTCATATGATTAAGAATGTGTGACTATCTGTTTAGTCCTATATTTTATTTTCTAACCGCAATACATTTGACAAATTTCTTTATTGTACTATAAATTTATTGTTAATATACTTTATAAAGTTTATT
>CAYOMG010000169.1:263-2703 GCA_964404995.1 uncultured Planctomycetia bacterium
AAATTTATTAGAAAAAATTATTGGTTGAAAAATGGTAGGGTTGAGTTCTAAAACGGTTATCCTGTCATATAGAACGTTTGCTCAGGGACAAAGACAATAAGAAAAATACGATACCAAGTCAAGTAGGTGAAAAAGGTAGATTAACTGCCAAAAGGTTAAGTTTAAAAAGTAGTTACAATATTATCCTGCCTGCAGCCATCAGAATAAATACCATAACAAATAGGGCTACCGTCTCAATTATACCTAAAACTATTAAGTAATTACCAAATCCCTTACCTGTTTCCGCCATTGCGTTAGAAGCGGCCGCACCTGCTTTTCCCTGCATCCAGGCAGATACGCCCATTGCAATACCACCAAGTATTCCTGCTGCCCACATATACTGACCTTCTGTTGCAAATCCTATAAGAGCGTTCATCACAATCATACCATAGATTGTCTGTGAAAGCGGTGCCCCTACGAATACAGTGAGAATAAAAGGAGCATTTTTATTCTGTGCAAAGCATTTTTTCCAGGATCCAATTACAGCCATACCAGCTGCACCTGCACCCAGAGCAGAGCCTATTGCTGCAAATGCAAGTGAAGCTGCAACGCCTAAATCTTTAAATTGGATTAATAAATTTTCCATTTCACTCTCCTTTTAATGAAGGCTGACAATTTATGGAGTCTGTAAGGACGACATAAATTGTAGGTCGAAGGCCGTCTGCGAATTAAACCCTTGACATCAGAGATGTCAAGGGTTTAATTCAGACTTACAACTTACCTCGGCCTTCGGCCTCCGTAAGTTGTGTCCTCATTTGAAATGGGGCATATTCTACTCCTGACCATTCCATATTTAAGTGACTTGAAAATTCCAAGATATTCAATCTTACCCCGTGTACTAAAATCGCCATTCCACCTAATAGAATATTTAATGTATGTCCAAATAAAAGTATCAATGCTGTCAAAAATCCCATAAAGAAATTACCATGCCCTATACTAAAAGCCATTTGATTAAAAGCATCTGCCACTGCAACAGTCGCTGCACCCACTGCGAATAACCTTATGTATGAAACAACATCTGTAAAACTATTTATAATATGGAGAAGAAAATTCCCTATTCCGGAACCAAGACTTCTAAAAATATTCTTTGTGGGATTTGTAAATAAAATGATTAAGGCTGCACCTACCGCAAATAACCACTTGCCAAATTCAGGAAAGGGCTGGTTCAGGATTAATGATTTCGCAAGAAAGTATGCTGCCCATAGTATAGATATCCATCCTGCTTCAGAAAGAACTTTTAATGAAGGTAATTTTCTAATAAACCTCCATGCATGAGCAATACTTAAATGTAATGCACCTATAAAAAAACAGATAGCCTGAATATTAACATCCTCTCTTAAATAAGGTAGAAGTGGTCTTACCATTTCAGGAAGATATGCCCGACCAAAAAAAGTGCCTGATAATATTCCCCAGATTATCGTACAAGAACTTAGAACATACATAAGGAAAAAGAGGGGTTTAATTTTAACTAAATTTTTGAACTTTATATGCAAGAGTAAATTTGCAACGAAAAATATTAATCCATATCCTGCATCACCTATCAGCATTCCAAAAAATACTGAAAAAAATAACAAAAACCACAGACTTATATCCACTTCCCTGTAGCCGGGTATGGTATTTATCATCTGGAATACAGGTTTTATTATTTCTATCCATCGAGGATTTTTTATTAGTGTCGGGACATTATCTCTTTCGTCAGGGTCCTCAATAATCAGCCCCCATTTTTCCTGTTTTGATAATTTCTCAAGAGAATTAACATTATAAACTGGACAATATCCTCTCAAATATGAAAGTTTTTCAAATCTACCCATACCTGTACGTACTTTGCTAAATTCTATCTGTGAGACGAGTTGTCGCCTATATGAAAATAGTGTGTCTTTATATTTTGCAAACTCAGTCAATTTTTTATCTATTTGCCTTATTCTGTTTTCTTCTCTTTCCCGACTTACAAGCATCTCACTCAGGCTTTGTTCCGGTAAAGAGAGAACTTCAAAAGGTAAAGCTATTTTTTTTGTAGATATAGCCACACAATATAGAATATTACCTTTTTTGAAAAGTTGTTTTAGAATTACTCTTTCAGGAATATTCTGTAATTGCTCTTTAGTAATTTTGTAAAGTCGTATCCAGATATTTTTATCTTTTAAACTCTCTACCATCCCCGGGGTAAAATCTCCCCATTCTTCCCATATATCTATATCCTTCTTTATTTTCTTCAAATTTTCTACAAAAATTTCTTTTTCATTAACGAGATTCAAAACCTGATAAATAAGGTCTTCAGGATTACAAGATTTGCTTTCCTGGAATTCTATACCAGGTAATAGCTCTATAGCTTTTGATAGAGAGCGATATTTTTCTTCAAGTTCTGTTATGCTTTCACTTATTGGAGTGCTTTGATGCTCTA
>CAYOMG010000170.1:0-2653 GCA_964404995.1 uncultured Planctomycetia bacterium
AAGTTCATAAGGGAACCTACGCAGTGCCTGTGCTGCGGCCCTTCCAATACGTGCCTCTTGGTCTTGCTCTTCTCCTATCAATACTCCTACCTTACTAGCGCTATGCCGCAATTGATTAATTATTGTATGTACCACCCTTTCAAATAACTCAACAGAAACGGAAGTATAGTCAATATCCCCTAATATCCTTATTGCGTGACTTCTCACCCAAGGGTAAGCACCACGCGTAGCATAAAAAAGTATGTCCTCAATTATAAAAGGATATCTGGCGACCATTAGGAACGAAACAGCCCAACCACTGAGAGTTTCATTTGGACCCTGAGTAAATACATCAACGAGCCTATCAAGGTAAGTCTGCGCTCCTTCATAGAGTTCACCTGTAAGAACCGCAAAAAACTCATCAAAGACGAAGTCATCAGACGAGCTCCAGTCCACTACGTCCCAAAGTTTTTCAAACGCAAACTCGCGTACCTCAGGGTTGTCCCTTGAATCTAAGGCCACATCCAGAAGCGGGATAATTAGGGATTCTCTATGGGGATGAATCGCCACTGCACTAAGATGGCTTCTATTCTTACATCCACATCAGAATCGACATAGAACGCTCTAATAAGCCTGTCAATCACCGCCACATCGCCAATCTTACCCCAGAACCTCTGCGGCTGTCTTTCTGTTATCTGGATCCACAGCCAACCTCAACGCTTGGAGCATAGGGGCAACTACGCTCGGACTGTGTAGCAGCTCAAGGCGCGCCTGTCTGCACAACACCCGTCTTCTTGGCTCCCCCCACCGCCGTGTTCTTGTCTCCTCCCGGCCCGGATTCTCGATGGCATCCCAGGCTTTCAAATATATCTCAATATACTCGTCAGCATTCACCATTCCTAAGCCCCCTTCTGCAACAACTGATGAGAGCCGTAAGAAAAGGGTAATCAAATCATCAGTTGTCATCCACCCAGTCAGGTCAATTTCTTCTCCATCTGCGACCGCTCTCGTAACTCCGAGCATCGCAGCAACCTTGGCTACTACGTCCCTCGTAACCCATCCCTCCTTTTCCTCCTTGATCAAAGATGGGACGACTCGTGGTTCGCGGCTGGCGATAATGGCATCGATGAGCGATTCGCTTACTCCGAAAGTCCTCAATGCTCCCTGCAGTGCGTAAACATTTCGTCCCCAATCATCATAGAGATTGCCCAAAGCGGCAATCACGATGGGGTTCGGGTCATAACGAAGTGTATCATTCAGAAAAATCAGGGCTAGTTCTCCCCCGATTTTTCCGACTGCCTCAAACATAACATTGCTTGACCCTATATCAATCAACTTTTCAACCAATGTAGAGTCTTGGGTTCCTTTCCAAAGCTCACCAAGACCCCGGACCGCCATATCTCTCCGACTAAAGCTGTCCGATTCGGCAACCCTCAGGAAAGTCTCCTGTACTGCCGGATTTCTAATCCTAAAGTCTTGGACAATTACCGAGAAAGCTTTTGCGGCAACCCAGCACCACTCATCATTTTCGAATACATCAAGCAGAAGCCCAAGTGTCCCCGTTGCTCCGATTAATCCCAAGCTACGTATCGCTGCTACTCTCACTCGTGGCGACTCACAAAAATTTTCAACAACTTTAGTAAGTGCGTTAACCACCCGAGCACCGCGGTGTCCTCCTAATTGACCGGCAGCAAAAGCGCGCAGCCATTCCGCATAATTTCCTTCTAAAAAATGAATATACCGGTCAACCCCTTCAAGTCTAACAGTCCTATGATCAGCATAATCAGAAGCAGGAGTAACAACAAATGGTGGTTCAGGAGATTTTGGAACTTCTGTACCTGCCATATCAGCCGCTACCGGCATATTGAAATTATTCGGCTCACTGGTCATAAATAGCGCCAGGCAGAACCGGCAAACATAATCACCAAACCAAATCCTGTTAATACTGCATTCTTTAAAATTCTCGTTCTCATCTCTTTTCCTCCTTTCTGGCTTTCGTTCTTTCGTAATAAAGAACCCTGGCTTTTGCCAGTGATTATATTGATTTAATTTTTATTCCAGTAATCTAAATTACTTGATTTTCTCATCATTTCTCAGTTCCGTTCCTATCTATCTTAAAGCCGCCTAATTTTTAAATCCTTACCTCTTTTTTTCAGATTGCGGCTGAATAAATTATTTGTAAAAGTTGTCAATAACATTGCCTAAATTTAACTCTTTCTATATATACAACGAACTGAGAGCGGATTTTGTGACATATTTTTTTTATTTTTTTGCTACACAAGCCCGGGTTAAGCCCAATTTTTGGGCAATTTCTTTTTGAGTTAGTCTTTCTATAAAATAATCATCAAAAATGGAGAGTTCATTCTGGTCTAAACTCCGGAAAGCAACTTCAATAATCTGCTTCAGTTGATCTTGGCTCTCCATCTTTTCTCTATCATCAAAAGATAATTTTTCCCTAACGAGTCTGGAGTCATCCTCTATGGCTACACTATAATGATGGTTATTGCGGCGCAGATAATCAATCCCTCGATAATAACAATGCTGCTTATACCAGGATTTATTATTACCCTGAGAAGATTCTAAAAGACAAAGATACATTTCTTGAGTAAGATCCTCTTGGTCAAATATATTTTGAGTCATTTTGCATGCGATAGCTTTTAAATCAGAAAAATGA
>CAYOMG010000171.1:0-2636 GCA_964404995.1 uncultured Planctomycetia bacterium
AGATACTTCCAGCTTGGCAATCTCCTACTTACAAGGACAAATCTAAATTTCAAACTTGACCTTGCTAAAGCCGACTACGCACCACTAACGCCCAGTTGAGGGGCAAACGGATCGAAGCCACTGAACTCTGAGCCACGACTTACTTACCGAACATAAATAAAGTTAAATCAACCGCTTAGTCAGTTTGTCCCTTCGAACGTCTTGTTAGATTTTTTTTAAAATCATTTAGAAACTCTACAAGGCTATGCATGTTTGTACTAGGATTACAGTTGCCTGTATTTTTTGTACAGTCATTTATAAGCCTTTTTGCATTGTTTACGGCAATGTTTTGGCTACTTAGTAAAGTATCGAACATATTAGGGGCATTCTTTTCATAGTCAATTATTTTACCTAGTTCAGTGTTAACTGAGTCTCTATCAATAGCTGTATTTCTATACTGATAATGTAATAAATACCATAATTCAAATGATGGGTTAGAGAATGCAACTCCAATATTAAGACTTTTTGCTTTACTAATTGCATTGTTATAATTTACGAGTGTATGACCACCTCCATTTACCCTTGGTTCATCCCTATCTATTACAATCCATTTGTGTTGGAAGTCATTAGAAGTTTGACCATCTTCTTTATAATCTAATAAGTCGTTCAATACTCCAAGTGGATCAGTATGCCTATGTTTTGCTATGACAAATGATACGGGAGAAATTGCTCTTGTTTTAACTAAAAAACGGAAAAAATCAGTCAGATAAAAAGGTTCTGTTTTTGTACCTTCGCAAGAAATAAGTATTTTTTCTAGTTGATTCAGACTGAATTTACTTCTATTAAAGGCTTTTTTATTTTTTTCTTCTTTACGCTTACTAAATATCTTATCTCCTCCTCCTCCTCTTCTAGACATCATTTCTCCCTTCAAAATGAAACTTTCCTAGGAAGGGAATCGCACCATACTTACCTTGCAAGTAATTTTTTTCAAAATTTTCTTTAGGTCTGACATTCTTGTAGTCAGATAGGGAATAAATATGGGTAGAACCGTAGTAATCTTTTTCTGCAAACCAAATTTGATCCCTTCTCAAAATTGAGTTATCTAGCATATTAGTATCATGAGTAACAAATATTAGTTGAGCTTGATTTTTGTTAATATTTTTGTCATTAAACATTTTAACTATATATCGTGTGAGCATTGGGTGTAAGCTTGCTCCAAATTCATCAATTAACAGAACTCCACCTTTTTCTATAGTATCTAGGATTGGGGCGGCAATGAAGAAAAACTGACTTGTTCCAACGGACTCTTCATTTCTAAAATCAAAGTCCACTAACTCATAGTCATCAAGTGACGAATTAAACTTCTTATGCTGCGATCTAATTTTAATTGATTTAATTTTTTTACTTTCAATAATTTTTTCTACTACATCAGGAGGTAGTGATAATTTCTCTAAGGCTCTCTCGTCTAAATGCTCTTCTTCAGTTAAAATACCCTCAATACCAAGGTCTGCTACCTTTAATAAAGAAGTCATTTTTTCTTTAAATGAATCAGTTCTCATCTTATTCAAAGTAAAGTTTATGTACCCACCATTTTTTGAACCATCAATGAGGTTAAAGTTTGTAAACCACTTTAAAATAGAGGAAGAAATCTCTCCACCTTCCTGATCACACTTCCATATAAATAGCTTATTATCAATGGCTTTTAAATTAATACCTTCTTTGAATCTATTTTTATTAATATATAGCAACTCTTCTGAAAGATCTCTATAAAACAACTTTGCTTCTTTACCTTTTGTATCCTCAAACAACCATTCAGAATAAACGACTCTCTCATCGGACTCAAAACCGTACCTATATTTTGTAGCATTAATAAAAAATACTATTTCAAATGAAGTTGAGGTATTTTCAGTCTCAGTGCTTAATTTATACGGATAGTGCTTTAAGTTATCTGTTGATTGTGTGATTTTATACTTATTAAGTACCATATTTCTCATAAATATCATGGCTTTCAACAGATTACTTTTACCAGTTGCATTGGCTCCATAGATAACGGATGAAGTAAGAATATTATAATCTCTAATCGAACTACAATTACCATGATCTTTTGTTGCAACATTCATGCTGAATGTTGCAGTATTCTTAATTGACTTAAAATTATTTACACTAAACTCTAGAAACATAAAATCCACTTGTTATCGACATAATTTGCGCCATTCTTTCATATTTTTCACGAATAATCCACGAAAATGAGAAAAACATGCAAATGCTTATTTTAAGTTGCGGTATTGTTATACCGTCAATATAGAGATAAATCTTCGGAATTCAACCTCTTTCCGGGGGAGGGGGTGATACTGTAATGATGTTTCTAGTCAATTATTGATATTGTGGTGATGTTTGAGTTTTGGGAATCTAACGATCCGCGTTGTCAGGCGGTTTTCGCAGTTAATTGGGTCTTCAGTAGAAGTGCCATATTAGCTGAGGAAGCCGCCTGACGAACCGGCTTGTTATCAGGACGCGTAGCGGGCTGATAGCAAGTCTGTTCGTCAGGTTTCCTGACAACGCGGATCGTTACACGGACGCTCCGCAGAGCGGAGCGTCCGTGTAACGTCGAGTTAAGTGGCTTCGGGCAGACAACAAAATACCCTCAATATACCCAT
>CAYOMG010000172.1:0-2605 GCA_964404995.1 uncultured Planctomycetia bacterium
TACTAAAGTTAACCCTCCTCTTAGAACCCAAAAAGACATAAAGGCGATTAAGGATGGGTTAAAAGATGGGACCATAGATGTAATTGCAACTGACCATGCTCCTCATGCAGATTTCGAGAAAGAATTAGAATATAGCTTAGCTCCATTTGGAATAATAGGACTTCAGACAGCATTAAGTTTAAGTATACAAGCACTTATTGAAGAGGAAATATTAGATTGGCTTTTACTTTTTGATAAGTTAAGTTATGCGCCAGCAAAGATTTTGAACCTTCAGAGAGGAAAACTTTGTAAGGGTGAGTTAGCCAATTTGATCATTATTAATCCAGAGAAAGAGTGGATTTTTCGAGAAGAAAATATATATTCTAAAAGTAAAAATACACCATTTTTAGGAATGAAACTTAAGGGAAGTGTAGATTGCTGTATAGTTAAAGGCAAACTGATATTTAAAGATTCAAAATTTAAGTGAAGCCACAACTTATGGAACAAAGTGAACATAAGTTGTATGGCTGAACTTATCCCGATAGCTACGAAAAAATTTAGAATAAATTTTTGAAGTGTTTTGCTATCGGGGTTAACTTGCACTTATAACTTAGCTTCGTTATCACTCGTTAAGTTATGTGCTCATTGAAAGGATGTACCCCGATAGCAAGACGCTGCGTAGATTTCTGCGAAATCTACTTGCAGCTATCGGGATCAATTCGCACTTATAACTTACGTCAGCTTCGCTTCCGTAAGTTATGTGCTCATTGAAAGGAGGTTATATATGAATAAAAAAATAGTGTCAATAGCATTGATTTCATTCCCTTTAGTTTTTATCATGTCAACTCTATCTTATCAGGCAGAAGAAATGTCAACTAGTGATGTGCTTAAACAGATAGGACAAAAGATTGAAAATATAGATAGCTATAGGATAGATTATAAAGTTTTTCTAAAAAAAGATGATGTGATGGAATTATTTACCCAGGGGGATATTGCTTTTAAAAAACCTGATATGATGTTAATGAAAGCAAGTCTTCCCGGGGAAGATGAACCTCTGCAAATTTTAATCTCAGATGGACGAACTCTGTGGCAGTATCTTCCCCGTGGCAGGATGGCCTCTAAGATAGATTTAAATCAGCTTAAGCAGGAGTTTCAGGAAGATTATATAAGAGAACAGATAGATATTTCACAGCCTTTACGCGGAGTAAAAGAAGATAGCATCAATTTTTTAGGGATTAGAGAAATTAGAGGGGAAGAGGTTTATTTATTTGAGGCTAATATAAGTCAAGAATTTGCAAGAAATATCGGTATGGGTATATATTCAGTAAAAACCTATATAGCTAAAAAAGATGGCATTGTAAGACAAATTTCTTATTACAATCTGAATGAAAAAGAACTTATGAGACATGTTTATCAAAACATTCGGATTAATGTAGAATTTCCAGATGATTATTTTTTGTTTAGAGTTTCAGAGGATGTGCACATAATAGATATGACAGAGTCTACCATAGAGGCTATAAAGAAGAATAGAGAATAATATTAACCAGAAGAAAGGAAATAAAAACTCTGGTCTGTAATCTGTTCTCTGTAATCTGTTTTCTCCCGAATGAAATGAGGGAAAATGAAATTTATTGCGGATTTTCATATACACTCTAAGTATTCAAGAGCAACAAGTAAGAATATGGATTTAGAACATTTAGTACAAACAGCAAAATTTAAAGGAATTGATTTATTAGGATGTGGTGATTTTACACACCATCTTTGGCTGGAGGAATTGAAGACTAAACTAAAAGATAACGGTAATGGAATATTTGAATATAAGGGAGTAAGCTCTGTCCCGAAGGATGAAACTATATCTTGCGGAGTAAAATTTATATTAACTACTGAAGTCTCAAATATTTTTACTCAAGGTGGAAGATTGCGTAAAATTCATAACATAATTTTTGCTCCTTCTTTTGAAATTGTAGATAAGATAAATCAAGCTTTAGAGAGTTATGGTAATCTGAGTGCAGATGGTAGACCAACTTTAAGTTTAAAAGCTTACAATTTGGTAGAGATAATTTTAGGTATAAGTGAAGATTGCCTTATTGTACCCAGCCATATTTGGACCCCCTGGTTTAGTGTCTTTGGAGCAAATTCAGGATTTGATTTCATACAGGAATGTTTTCAGGAATACACTAAGGATATATATGCTTTGGAAACAGGACTTAGTAGTGACCCTGCTATGAATTGGCGCCTATCTTGTTTAGATAAATACACTCTGATATCTAATTCAGATAGCCATAGCCCGCATAGAATAGGCCGAGAAGCGAATGTATTTGATGCACAGCTTGATTATTATGAAATTATTGATGTATTGAAACAGAAAAATAAAGATAAATTTTTGTATACTATAGAATTTTTCCCACAGGAAGGTAAATATCATTATGATGGACACCGTAATTGTAATATTTGTTTTTCTCCAAAGGAGAGCCTTGAACATGATAATATTTGTCCAAAGTGCAGAAAACCTATAACAGTTGGTGTAATGCATAGAATAGAAGAATTAGCAGACAGACCTCAAGATTTTGTGTCAAAGGATACAGTTTCTTTTAAACATCTGGTGCCATTAGAGGAGATAATTGCT
>CAYOMG010000173.1:0-2526 GCA_964404995.1 uncultured Planctomycetia bacterium
AGCGAAAGCAGCGGAAGATTTTGAGGCAGAAAGGACTCGTTACCAAAGGGTGATAACATCTCTCATTGAGAATTACGGCGGTATTGATATTATTCTTTTAGGAATAGGTCGGAACGGACATATTGCATTTAATGAGCCAGGATTTCAATCAGATAAATTGGTTGATAGGGTTCGCCTAACCGACGAAACCAGAGAAGCAAATTCTGGAGAATTCGGTGGTGATTCTCAGCAAGTTCCCGCATATGCTATAACAATTACTATCCCGGCGATTATGCAGGCTAAGCAGAATATATTAATCGCTTCAGGAGAAGCAAAAAATTTACCGGTTAGAAGGACAATTTTTGATAAAGATACACCAGCAGCTAATCTTTTAGGACATTCTGATACTACATTTATTATTGACCAGAAAGCAGCTCAAGGAGAATTGCTTGAGGCATTGAGGGAGAAGCTAAGAGGGGAATTAAGAACAAAGTTAGACGGGATTAACCTTAGGGTATTTGCTTCAGATTTAGATTTTACTTTAAGTCCATTAGGTGAGAAATTAAGAGATACAGTAATTAGTAAAATAGTAGAATTGGCAAAACAGGGAATTCATATTGCTATTATTTCAGGTGCAAAATATGAACGTATTAAAGAGCAGTTTATTGATTATTTGCCTGAAGATTTTCCCTGGCAATATCTACATATTTATGCACATGTTGGAGCAGTGGGTTATGGGTTTGATACAGAGGGCAGACGGATTACTTATTATGAAGTAAAGATGTTTCCTGAGCAAAGAGAGATTTTAAGTAGAGTAGTAGAAGAGTTTAAAGAAGAATTTCCTGCCGAGTTTGTAAAATATGAAGAGACAGACCAGACTAAAGGAACTATATATCTAACCCAGCGTTTAAGGACAAGGGGAACTTATGAAAGATATTTAGATTTTTTAGAAGATAGATTGCGTGGTACGGGACTGATTATCAATGGTTCTGGACATTTTGGCACAATTGATATCTCTCGTAGCGATAAATCCTATGCTATGATAAACTTAAGAAACAGGTTAGGTATAGAATTTGAAAACATCATCTATGTCGGCGATGCCTTCAGTGGTAAATTTGCCAATGACCTCCCTACAATAATTGCTGGTGCCTGGATATTTAATGTTGGCTCTATTGACGAGGCGCCTCAAGGGGTGCATTCTATTGGTATAAGAGGTGATTCAGGTACTGAGGTCTTATTGGAGGTAATTCTTGAAATTTTGGGGTGAAAAATGGATAAGAAATCAACTAAAAGAATGTTTTTTGTTAGTCTCGGTAAAACATGGGGACACTCTTTGTAACTTATTGATTTAAAGAAAGTTATGACAAAATTATTGACAAAATTTGTTTATTGATGTAGTATATTGACTGTTATGGCTAGGAAAGCTCGGGCTTACCAACTCTCAGAATTTTTAATTTACCATGTGTTAAATAGAGGTATCCTTGGGCAGAAGATTTTTCAAGATGAATATGATTATAAAAACTTCCTGAATATTTTAGTGAGATACAAGCAAAAGTATTCATTTTTAGTGTATCATTGGTGTCTTATGGAAAATCATTATCATTTGGTAATGAAGTTTTTAAATCCAAAACATCTGACAAAAGCAATTGGTGCTATTCAACAAGTTTATGTCAAGATTTTTCACAAAAAGTATTTAACAGCAGGGAGATTTTTTCAAAGCAGATTTAAAAGCCAAGCTATTGAGTCCAGTAGTTATTTATTATCCTGTGGCAGATATGTAGAACTTAATCCGGTAAGAGCAGGCATTGTTGATGTGCCATGGAAATGGAAGTATTCAAGTTGTGATTTTTATGTATTCGGAAGAAAAGATAATATAACATCTCTTGACCCTGAATGGGAAGATAAAGGTAGAGAACAAAACTATAAGGAATGGTTAATGGATTCAAAGGCTAAACAGGAAGAGGAAATATTTAGAAGTAGCACAAATATAATTGGCGGGAGGAATTTCAGTAGTAAACTCGAATTATCAAAAGGAAGAATTTATCCAAAAGGAAGGGGCAGGCCGAAGTATAAATAATTAATTTATAAGTTATTTATTTAGAGTATATTATGAAGAGTGTCCCCAGTTTTTTAAATTGTGACTTGACAAACTTGACAAAGTATGGCATACTTATAATAGAGAGTAAAAGATAAATGATTGAATTAGAATATTCTTTAATAATTGAGGCTACAGAAGAGCCAGACTATTTTGGATTTTATTCTCCGGATTTGGAAGGTTTTACAGGCATAGGACATTCTATTGAGGATTGTCTTTATAAAGCGAAGTGGGGGATGAGAGAGCATATTAATCTATTAAAAGAAAAAGGACTTCCTGCCCCTCTCAAGAATCCAAATCCGAAAATTATTGTTCAAAATGAGCAAAAATTAGCTGCAGTTTGAAATTTTGCCTCTGTGAACTTAGCGCACCTTCGGTGCGGACTTGTAGGAGTCGGATTTATCCGACCCGCGGCAACGGGCGCCATAAATGTCGTCCCTACTTAAAAAAGG
>CAYOMG010000174.1:0-2518 GCA_964404995.1 uncultured Planctomycetia bacterium
AAGATTTGGGTCCAGATAAATTGTGGTCCTTCATAAACCGGAAGACCGGGAAGCAGGACTCGGTAAAGATAGACGATATGTATATCAAAAACATTGAAGATCGGCTTCAGAAAACAACGGAGGAAAGTCGCAAAGCGTTTAGGTCCATAATAAGACAGATCTATCTGCAAAAGATAAACACTGATCCGAATTATGATTTCAGCGATAATGAGGAATTAGTTGAAGCTGTGACTGACATTAGAATAAATTCGGATGTGGGCACAGCTGCGAGCTTGGTTGGTGCGATGACCAATTTAACAAATGAGGAAAATCGCAAGATACATAGCAGAATGATAGAATCAATGTTGGGAAAACAAGATTATTGTCCAAGCTGTGCACGAAAAACAATCCTTAGGGCCTGTGAGAAAGATGATGAAATTTGATTAAAGAATGAGCCGGGCACTTGAGTCCGGCTCAATTATTAAAGAGTAGTCTATTAGGGAGGTAGATGAGATGAAAGATGAATTTATTCAATCCCCTTTCTCGCAGAAAGAGGCAGGATTTGCGTTTGCAACCAAATCGGATATTTTGGGATTAGAAACGAAAGCGGTAATGAAAATGGAAGAAAAGTTTCAGAAATTTTATAAAGAGAATGTTTGCGTTCCTTTGCATATAATGTCTCTTAAATCTTTTGAGGAACTTTTAAGGATAGACGAACAAAGAGAGAAAGATGGCTTTGAAAAAAAGATAAAGATCAGGAAAGTATTGGCCGGTCAGGGCAGTATAATTTTAGTGCCATCTGTGGAGGAAGAAAAACTTCTTCACGGAGAATTTGAACCCCAAGCCAAGAATAAGGATTTGGGAGAAGATGCCGGTCATGGTGAGGGCGAAGAAGGAGATGTGATTGGCGAAATACCTCTGAAAGGTGATGAAGGCGAGGGCGAGGGCGATGATTCAGGCGGTGGCGAAGGTGAGGGTGAGCATGGAATTGAGACCGATGCCTATCAGGAGGGCAAAAGACTTACAGAAGAATTTCAGTTGCCTAACCTTAAAGATAAAGGTAAAAAAGTGCCGACTGATGAATATACTTACGAGTTGACTGATCGACATAGAGGGTCGGGTCAGCTTTTAGACAAAAAAGAGACATTAAAGGCCGCTCTAAAGACAAATATAATCATTGGCCGCATTGATCCAAATAATATTGACGTTTCAGAAATTATTATCGCGCCTCGCGATAAAATTTACCGAATTTTTTCAAGAGAAAGAGTTTGGAAATCTCAAGCACAGGTCTTTTTTATGAGAGATTATTCGGGCTCTATGTTTGGTGATCCGACTAAGGCCATAGTTGCCCAGCACCTAATGATTTATGTCTGGTTAGTTTTTCAGTACGAGAAGTTAGTGATTCCAAGGTTTATTATTCACGATACCGAAGCCAAAGAGGTTTCAGCAGAAAATTATTTTAAGGCAACTACTGGTGGCGGGACCTTGATCGCCTCCGGTTATAAGAAAATTAATGAGATAGTTGATGACGAGTCCCTAGATAGGGATTATAATATTTATGTCTTTCAAGGAACTGACGGCGAAGACTTTGATGGGGAAGGCAAGCAGGCTATTCCAGAAATTCAAAAAATTCTTAGTTATGTTAATAGAATGGGAGTTTGTATTTTGAAGAATTCTTATTCTAGACAGGGGGATAAAAAAAGTGAATTTCAACAGTACATAGAAAAGAGTAATATTTTGGAACAGAGAGAACTTTTTAGAATGCATATTATGCCTAATGTAAAAGTGAGCGAAGAAGAAAATAGAGAAGCGGTAAAAGAACTTATCGCTCAAGATTAAGTTTAAAAAGGCCAGTCCATCTTTGGAGAAGATGGACTGGCTTATCAGATTTTAAGTGATAGACATTTCTATTGAAAACAAGGAATTTTTAATTGAGATGCCTGCCACTTAATCTTAAGGTGCCAGGAACCCTTTTCTTTAAAAATTAAATAAGGAGGTAAGATCAATGGAATTGATAGATCAGAGAATGAAAAAAATCATGGAAGATTGTAAGAAGAAGGCAAAAGATGTTGGATTACAGATTTCCGGAGAAACTTTGGAATATATTGTTACTAATCAGGATTTATTAGAACTTTCGCCGAAACACATGATTCCTACTTTGTATGACTATTGGGTTCATGATGTCAATGTTGTTAGAGATAAATGGATTTATGATATTTACCCGAATAATCCTTATGAGGTAGTAATTAATACTAGACCCGCTATATCGTTTTACAATGACAATAATCCGGATTGGCTCAATGCAATGCTTTTCTTGCATGTTTTGGGACATATAGATTTTTTTCAGAACAATATTTTTTTCAGAAATACATGGAATGATGATTTCTGCGGTCAGGCATTGGCTGACAAAAGACTCTTAAACAGCATTCGCGAGGAATTGGGGGCTGAAAAAAGGTGGGTTGATTATGTAATTGAGTTTGCCAAAAGCATAGATAATCTTGTTGGTTATTATGATGAGTTGAAAGAGATTGAACAGACC
>CAYOMG010000175.1:0-2517 GCA_964404995.1 uncultured Planctomycetia bacterium
TGAGATGGAAAATAAAGCAGACACCGATTTGAAATTGCAAAATAAACACTTTAAGCTAATGGGGTTGCCTTTTTATAACGAAAAATTAAAAAAAGATTTTGAGGAAGTTTTGGAAAATAAAATACTCTCTTAAATGCAGAGACATTTTTTGATACCGGTTTAAATCAAGGCAGAACTCCAAGCAACAAAAATCCCACCGGGTTAATCGAAAAAGCGGGTATCTTGAGGAAGTTTTTAGGATGACTTATAAACAGGCTTTAGCTTATTTATATGATTTGGAGGAGTTCGGCATTAAGCTGGGACTGGAGAGGATGAAAAGACTTCTCGGGCTTTTGGGGAATCCCCAGCAGGGATTCTCAACCATTCATATTGCGGGAACAAATGGCAAGGGCTCAACAGTTGCATTTATCAGTTCAATATTAAAAGAGGCAGGCTACAAAGTAGGCTCCTATACTTCTCCTCATTTAACTGATTTTAGGGAACGGATAACCATAAATGGCACTTCAATACCGGAAGAAAAAGTAGCCCAACTTGTAACTAAAATTAAATCTTATATCACAGTTCCAGTTAGAGATAGCAGACACAGTCGGCGTCTTGTCTCTAACGGGGCAGAGATAGCCGCTGTAGCTGAGCTTGATCATCCCACTTTTTTTGAGGTGGTAACCTCGCTCGCTCTAAACTATTTTTTTGAAGAAAAAGTAGATTTTGTCGTACTCGAAGTGGGTTTGGGTGGAAGATTGGATGCCACAAATGTAGTTGAGCCACTAATTTCGGTGATAACCAATAGCGACTATGACCATATGGATAAATTAGGTTATGATGTTACTTCTATTGCCGCAGAACACGCTGGGATTATCAAAAAGAAAAGTCTGGTAATTACGGCTGCTAGAGGAGAAGCGTTTAAAGTCATTAAAGAAGTTTGCCAGAGACATAATGTACGGTTATTTCAGGTAGGTAAAGATATACGGTATGAATTCTTAGATTCTAACTGGGATGGACAGTGCTTTAATGTTTACTCCGTCTTTTCTGCTACTACTCGCAGACGCTTCGCAGTAAGAAAGAACGGTGCGAAAGGGATTTTCTCTGAGTTTAAGAATTTTAAAATTCCACTTTTAGGAAGATATCAATTGATTAATGCCTGCTGTGCTATTGGTGTGGTGGAGGCTCTTAGGTTTTACCCTGCCCTTTTGCAAAAGAGAGGGGTTCACAATATCGTAATTTCCGATGAGAGTATAAGAAAAGGGTTAGAGAAGACTCGCTGGCCGGGAAGGTTAGAACTCGTGCAGCGTTCTCCTTTGGTGATTTTAGATGGTGCTCATAATCAGCCGGCAGCCAAACAGCTTAGAGAGGTGCTTCGGGAGTTTCTCTTGCGCCCGCCTGTGCCCGATAGGGTGACTGTGCCCGATAGGATATTAGGATATAAGAAGAAGTTGATATTAATTGTTGGAATTCTTAAAGATAAAGAACTCAAGAAGATTTCGAGAGAGCTTATTCCATTAGCTTCCAGAGTGGTGGCTACAGCACCAAAAACTTTTCGTGCTGCCAGTCCAAAAGATATTTATGATGTAACGATGAGATTTAATCCGAATGTCACTATTATAGAAGATGTAAAAGAAGCGGTTAAATTTGCCTTGAAAACAGCCAAAAATGATATAATTTGCGTTACAGGTTCTTTATATACTGTAGGAGAAGCAAGGCAGTTTTTAATGGAAGTAAAGAGCAATGCTTAGAAGCGATAGAATTAAAAAAGGTATAGAACGGGCGCCGCATCGTGCTCTACTTAAGGCTTGCGGGACGACTGATGAGGAGCTTAAGAAGCCATTCATTGCCGTAGTTAATTCCTGGACAGAAATTGTCCCCGGGCATATACATCTGCGAGAGTTGGCTCAGGCAGTAAAAGAAGGTATTAAAGATGCAGGTGGGTTGCCTTTTGAGTTTCATACTATTGCTGTCTGTGATGGATTAGCTATGGGGCATAAGGGGATGAGGTATTCTTTGCCCTCAAGAGATGTAATTGCTGCATCCATTGAGATAATGATTGAAGCTCATGCTTTTGACGGGATGGTGCTTATTCCCGCCTGCGATGAGATTGTTCCAGGGCATTTAATGGCTGCAGCAAGGCTTGATATCCCGACTATAGTGCTTACTGGTGGTCCAATGTTTCCCGGCACCTTTAAGGGTAAGTCCGTAGATATAATTGATGTATTTGAAGCTGTAGGAGAGGTTTCTCGGGGCAAAATGACAGAAGATGAATTAAAAAAACTGGAAGACTGCGCCTGTCCAGGGGAAGGAACTTGTGCTGGGATGTTTAGTGCCAATACTTTAGCCTGCGGTGTAGAGGCGTTAGGATTATCACTTCCCGGCTGTGCTACCACTCACGCCTTAGACCCTAAAAAGAGAGAAATTGCCAGACAGACCGGAAAACAAATCGTAGATTTAGTAGCTAAAAACATTAATGCAAGAAAAATAATGACTTATCCTGCTTTCCAGAATTGGATAAGAGTCTCTTTAGCTGTA